>DATNFP010000076.1:0-81348 GCA_035606335.1 Flavipsychrobacter sp.
CGGCACACCGTCATGATCCATATCTGCAATGGCAACGGGTATTTCAGGAGCTTCTTCTTCTGATGTTGCAGTTGCTGGCGCTCTATACCCTGGTCTGAACCAATAGACAATACCAATTGTATGCTGAAGGTGATTCTGGTCATTGTTGGTCAAAGCAACCTTATATCCGGTTTCGAGATTCAGATATATATTTTTATCCATCCTGATATTAAGGCCTATACCAGCAGGAAAATCTGCACCAAAGAAAACATTATGATACGACCCGGTAATTCCGGCGAATATATATGGCGAGAATTTGTGCTTATCGCGTTCAATAATATTAAAGTTGATGCGGGCATCTAGTTCTCCCAAAAATCTATCCTTTCTGTCTCCCAGATCATAGAATTCTCTATTAATATAAACCGAATCAGGACTTTTTGTGGGGTATTGTAAATTGGCTAATGATAGTCCTAAATTAAGGTCGAACCATCTGTTTAGCTGAAACCAATATGTAACTCTAACTAATGGATGCCATAATAAGACACTTCTTTTCCCGGTATCATTCTTGGCATTATCAGCACCATAGGTGATATGCTGTTTGCTAGTGAAAAAATAACTACTTGTTTGTGGGCCATAAAAATCGTAAGCACCAAAATGAACTCCTACTCCCTGCTCTTGTGCAAACAAGGAAGTAGTGCTAAACAACAATAAGACTATTAATACTTTAATTTTCATAATTGTAGCTTTTGGTTAGTAATTATTGTTTAACAAATGTTCTTAATGAAGTACCAAATCCTGATGCAGTTACTTTATAACTAAAAGATGTATCTCCCGGAACAGTTGTTAAAGAAGCATCCGTCACGATTAAAGTTCCGTCAGCGGTAGGTTGACCTGAAGCTCCGAAATCAATTGTGGTGTCGCTTGTTTGAACGAATACAGCCGAAAAATTAAATCCCGGCGACGCTGTAGTATCCACTCCGCCAAAATTGTCAGTTAAATACATGCCTGTAGCTAACTTAGAAACATTTACTATGGCACCTGTTGCTCCCCTTAAATATTGTCCAGCCAGATTTTCTGCTGCCGGAACATTTGTAACCCCTACATAAACATTGGCAGATCCCTTGTATCCATATTGATTAGTCGCCACGATTTGTACTATATACAATCCGGGAGTACTGTTATCTAGTGTACTTTTGTCGATAGTTACCGGAAGCGATTGCTTATAAACTGAATCGTAAGCGGTAGCCGAAATAGTTGGCAGTGACCCTCCGACAGGTATACTATAATACAGTGATCCTGTAAGTGTCACTGTAGGAGTAGATACCCTTACTACCTGGGAAACTGCATTATACTTTTTCTTACAGCCAAGAATACAAAAAACAACTAAAAATAATACTGCTATTTTTTTCATAGAATATCTTTTTTGGTTAAATAATTTAGCGTACATCCCACCATACTTTAGTGGTTACAGATTTCACGCCAGGGAAGTTTAAATTGGTTGTAAGCGAAGTATTTGGATATATAAATCTCCTTGGAAATACATTTCCGATTATACTGTTTTTAGAGATCACAAAGAAATCAGGATATCCTGTCCTTCTCCATTCTGTCCATGCCTCAAAGCCCTGATTACCGCACATGCTAAACCATTTTTGCGTAATTATGAAACGCAATTTATCATTTAACGTTCCACCCGAAGGATACTGGGACCAGTAAGCAGGAGATATTCCAAACAATGTATCGCCTTTTACGTAAGCATAATAAGCATAGCTTGGAGTTAAATAAACCGGTGTTCTAAGCGTATCTCCATTTGGCAAAACGAAACCATTACCTGAAGATAAACCAGCTGTATCTGCAAGTAAGATATTTTGAGCTGCAAATGCACTTGCATAAGCCTGAATATTAGCTTGTATTCCTTGATAAAATAAAGAACTATCCATGCCCGCTGGTGCCCAACCTCTTGCGCTTGCTTCTGCCTGTAGAAATAAACTCTCATATTCAGTAAGTAATTTTACTGGTGCTGTTGCAGAAGCGGAATTATTAGCATCTGCCCCAACATATTGCGAAGGAATTGAGTAGGTACCCGGATTTGCCGGCTGACTGTAATTTCCTTGCGCTATACCAGCAACAAGGCCATTGGAAAGAGCTTCGTAAAATACATATGCGCGATAATCATTATTACTATTCATTGAATCTATACATGTTTTACTACCAACGACGTTTTGGGTATTACCTAATTGAACTTCTTGTGTATATAATGGATTTCTACTACCAGCAGTAGTGGTAAAATTTACCTGTGCGTCATCCCCACTTCCCAGGAAAGCAGCACCTGAACTGTATAATGCTGCGATACCTGCCTGCGCGGTGCCGGGATCTTTTTCACTTAAACGCATCAATACGCGCAACCGTAATGTATTAGCAAATTTTTGCCATTGATTCATATTTCCACCATATATTAAATCATCCGCTCCAGGGGTTGAAGGGTCATTAGGATTTATTAAACTATCTGCCCTATCAATATAGGCAAGTATTCCTTTATAGATCAGTTGCTGCGGGTCATAATGAGGGGAAGTAATACCCCCATCCTGAATTTGTCCTCTTAAAGCTTCCGTAAAAGGAACATCACCGAAGGCGTCGGTTAATACCTGAAAAAGGTATGCCCTGAGCAAAATATCAATAGCCATGTATTGCTTTTTGTTCTGCGACGCAGCCAGTTTATCTAGTTGAAAAAGATCTTCTCCGGCTATATATAAGTTCGTCCAGGGATAATCATATACATCAGCAGTCGGCTGATATTGTTCCAGCTGGCGATATTGGGATGAATTGGGATTTTGTGTCCAATATTGCGCCCATATAGAGCCATTTATTTCCATATCTATTCCCATAGCATTGGCAATATATACCTCAGACGTCGGCAGTAATACATCAACAGTTGGATTCTTCAATACATTTGGATCCTTATTTACATCCAAGTATTTCTTGCAGGACGATGCTGTTAGCGAAATTCCTATTATACTACCTATTATTAATTTCTGTTTTATTGACATAAAATATCTTTTTAGTTACGGGTTTTAGAAAGAAACTTTTAATGTTACTCCATAGTTGCGCAAAGAAGGCCTTGCAGTAAAGTTAAACCCTTGTGCATTTCCATTAGCTCCTGTGACTCCAGATGTTCCTTCTTCAGGATCATCAAATTTGTTGCCTTTCGGAGTCCATAAAATAAGGTTGTTTCCAAAAACACCTACTTGCAATCCTCCAAATGGTGTTCTTCTTAATACCTTATCGGGAATAGAATAATATAAGCTCGCTTCCTGAAGCTTTATATAGCTAGCATCAACTAACGCCTGTGAATATATGGTAGTTTGGAGTGTATTACTGTAATAGTAATATGGCGAATACTTAATTGATGTATTGGTTACATATTGTCCGCTACTATTTACATATACTGAATTAGGAAAAACTTGCGGATCCCTGTTCACAGTTTCAGCAGCAGTACCATTAAAGTCCATATTATTTTTGTTTCTGCTATAAAATACACCGCCTTGCTTGGTTACAAATAGCAAATTCAATGCAAAGCCTTTATAGCTTAGGTTAGTTCCCCACGATGCTATAAATCTTGGTTGAAATGTTCCTTTGTAAACAGGTGTGGTAGTAGCCAATGGAATACCTGTTGTTTGTGTACCCGGTGTTCCATTCACTACCACGTGACCTTGTGGATCGTGTAAAAGATCTATTGCATAAAACGACCCTATCGGCCTCCCCACTGCAGCATCTATACCCATTCCCAAAAATCCGCCTAGTGTAACCTGCGATAAACCATTTTCAAGGCTCAATACTTTATTAACATTTTGGCTGTAGGTTCCGTATAGTTCCCATTTAAAACCGGAAGGTGTAGAAATAGGTGTTACTCTGGCAGTTAGTTCTACGCCTTTATTTTGTACGTCTCCAAGATTTACTTGTTGGAAACTAAACCCGGTTTCAGGCGCTGCAGGCACTGTTAATATTTCATCGTAACTAAGACTATAATAATAAGTAGCAGTAATATTCACCCTGTTGTGAAAAAATGAAAGTTCAGCACCCACTTCCCATGAGTCTGTTCTTTCAGGCCTCAGGGCAGAGTCTGCTATTACATTTTGTATGTCATATCCCGGTTGTGAATTGAAAGGGAATACATTTGTTGCACCAAAACCTGTCTGGATCTGGGTTTTAGAATATCCGGGCGGATTGTTTTGATAAGCTGAAGCGCCATGTCCAACGGAAGCATACCCTGCTCTGAGCTTACCATAATTCAAAATATTATCCTTGAATTTGCCTTTCATTCCTTCTGTAAATACCCAAGAAGTATTGATGCTTGGATAAAAATAAGAGTTATTACCAGTGAGTAATGTTGAAGTCCAGTCATTGCGGGCAGTTAAGTCCAAAAACAACCTGTTTTTATATTTAAAATCTGCTGTCCCGTACAAGCCAAGTGACCTTGTTTGTATTAAGAGATTTTGGGCATAAATTGGCCCTTGAGCATTATCAAAATTGTAGAATCCTGGTTCTTTTAATCCATTGTTTGCAGGATCTATATTGCTAAGTAGTGAAGTAGTATTTGACAAACGCATATTATAGCCTCCTAGTACATCAAATCCAAAATCATCGCTTAGTTCTTTTTTATATGTAGCGATTAGATCATTATTTAATGACAGTGAGTTTACATATGACTCTTCATATCCTCCCGGTCCTGACTGCGGATTTTGGGCGTATAGTGGATCAAAGGCAATGGAACTATATAAAGGCTGTTTATAAAATGCTCTATCTGCAGATATATCTCCCCCAAACCTATCATAAATATCTATGTTTTCGTTAGGTCTGAAACCCAGTAATACATCCCCCAAAATTCGATCTGTTTTTTCACGGTTATCATAATTTTGCACTAACCAATATGGGTTCTTAGTGTATGCGCCATAATAGCCATATCTATTCACACCGCTGGCATCCGTATACTGCATTGAATTAAAAACATTATTTATGTCCTTCAATTCCCATATTGGAATGTCTCTCGCCGTTTCGAATACATTATCATAAATAGATCCTGCATATTGCCCTCCGGCTTCTACCCTTGAGCTGACGTTGATGTAGTTTACATTAATGGTTGAATAAAACTTATTACTTAACTGGGTGCTGCCGTTAAATCGTATATTGTATTTGTCATAAAAAGTATTCGGTATTACACCTGTATTGTTTAATGTGCCTATTGACATGAAATAGGACGAGTTTTCACTTCCTCCTGCCAACGACACATAATTTTCCATCGTTTGTGCTTTATTGAAAAAGCTTTTTATATTATCAGGTTGATCAGAGTATGGTTTTACTCTTTGTGAATCACCGATGATCTGACCCCAGGGACGAAGCTTTCCATCAAATGGAAGCCCCCAACTAAAGTTCTCACGTCTGTCGTCTGCAATACCATCGTATATATTACCTTGCCCATACTTATGCTGAAAATCCGGATATTTTAATATATCCGATTCTGTATATGTTGCCTTATATGTGATCTCGGTTTTCTTTTTGCCAGTTCTGTTTTTACCTGTTTTTGTAGTGATCATTATAGCGCCGTTTGCACCGATAGAACCATATAATGCGGCAGCTGCAGGACCTTCCAACACTGTTACCGATTCTATATCTTCGGGATTAATATCGTTAGCACTATTACCAAAATCGATCTGATTAAGTGGTGCCTGAGTTGACAGATTACCATTAAATGCATCAGCTGTTCTACCGCGGTTGCTTATTATTACCCCATCCACCACTATTAAAGCATTATTATCTCCTAAAATTGATTTTTCGCCCCTCAGTACCACCCTTGTAGAACCACCTGGTCCACCCGTTGAACTTGTTATATTTGCTCCTGCTACTTTTCCCTGCAATGCAGATATTGCACTTACATTATTACCAGCTGTCAGTTCCTGGTTCGAAACTGTCGTTGCAGAGTATCCTAATTCTCTTTTTTCTCTTCTTACAGCCAATGCTGTTACAACTGTTCCCTGTAATTCTTTGGCAGCTGGTGATAACCGCACACTTATATTCGCACTGGTCGCGCTTACTTCCTGCGTACCATAGCCTACTGCCTGTATCACTAACGTTTTACTTTCATCCGGGACATTTAATTGAAAATTCCCGTCTATGTCAGTAACTGTACCCGTCTGGGTTCCTTTTACCGTAACTCCCGCGCCGGGAAAGCCTTGTCCGTTTTCGTCCAATACCCGTCCTTTAACTAAATGAGCCTGCGCCAATGCAGACTCACCTCCCACCGTTATCAGCAGGAATAACAATAGCAAAATTCTTTTCATACTCTTTAAATTTTCGTTAAGTGAAAAACATCCTTTTTTAAATGACATGAATAGATTTTAAATGGGTGACATTTAGGGTTAATTCGTATATGAATATATTCATTTTATGCTAAAAAATCAAGCCATTTTTAGCAATTAATTAACAGTATTTTAAATATACATTAATAGATAATATGGGGAAAATCCCTGTTTGCAATATTTATTATAAATTATCTCCATCTAACTCTGTTTACAATCATAGCACTATCCTATCCCCCCCATTTCACCTATTTATGCTTTTATCATAATGATCGACATAGAGATATTGCTTAATTTAAACCTCTATTTTGCTAAACCTATAATAAAATTATTTCAAAATAATAATTGAAAATCAATTTGTTACGAAATAGACATAAAAATTTGTAATGAATTTCTTGGTGCTATCAATGTATGAGTTTACCTTTGCAGTCCAAAAAATTTTATAGCGGTTAATGATCTGATTAATAGGTGCATTTACTGCTAAAATCAAGAGATATCATATAAAATGAGACACCTAAGTTTTAAAACACAGTCGGCGAACGAAAAGATAGTGAAGCGTGATTGGTATGTTGTTGATGCAACAAATCAAACAATGGGCCGTATGAGCTCTAAGATCGCGTCCGTATTGCGCGGTAAGAACAAAGTTTATTATACGCCTCACTTCGATTGCGGAGATTACGTAGTTGTGATCAATTCAGGCAAGGTAGTTTTCACCGGCAACAAAATGGAAGAAAAAGAATACCAAACCTTCTCTGGCTATCCTGGTGGACAAAAAATAGAGACAGCAAAAGAAATGATACATCGTCGTCCTAACCTGATGATAGAACGTGCTGTAAAAGGCATGCTTCCTAAAAACCGCCTGGGACGCGCTATGTACAAAAAGCTTTTTGTTTATGAAGGTGCTGAACACCCTCATAAAGCACAACAGCCAAAGGAATTAAAATTCTAAGGATTATTTCAAAAAAGAAAACCATTCAATATAAAATGGAAAAACAAAAAAATGCCGTAGGTCGCCGTAAAGAAGCCGTTGCTCGTGTATATCTCAGCAAGGGTACAGGTAATATCACGGTAAACGAAAAAGAATATAAAGCGTATTTCCCTATCATGTATCTTCAGAACCAGGTGGAGCTGCCAATGAAAACTGTTGATGTAGCCAGCTCTTTCGATGTGGTTGTAAATGTACAGGGTGGTGGTCCTAAAGGTCAGGCAGAAGCTGTGAAAATGGCTATTGCCCGTGTTCTGTGCGAGGTTAATCCGGAGTATCGTCCTGCTCTTAAAAAAGAAGGTCTGTTACGCCGCGATCCACGCTCAGTAGAACGTAAGAAATTTGGTAAACGTAAAGCTCGCCGTAGCTTCCAGTTCTCTAAACGTTAGTTGCTGCTGTACATTAATTTTTTTAACCAACAAGAAAACATTTAAATGGAAGATAATAAAAATTTACACCAGCAACTTCTTGAAGCAGGTGTGCATTTCGGCCACTTAAAGAAAAAGTGGAATCCCAAAATGTTACCATACATTTTCGCTGAAAAGAATGGTATCCATATCATAGACCTGAACAAAACTATTGAAGGCCTTGATGAAGCTGCAGCAGCATTAAAGTCTATAGCTAAGAGTGGCAAAAAGATCATGTTTGTTGCTACTAAAAAACAAGCTAAAGAAATAGTGGCAGAAGCAGCACAAAAGGTAAATATGCCTTTTGTAACAGAACGCTGGTTGGGTGGTATGCTTACTAACTTTAGCACTATCCGCAAAAGCGTGAAGAAAATGCTGAGCATTGAAAAAATGCTTATGGATGGCACAATGGATAGCGTTACTAAAAAAGAACGTTTGACGCTGAGCCGCAGCAAAGAAAAAATGGAAAAAGTATTGGGTGGTATCTCCCAGATGGGCCGCACACCGGCTGCATTATTTATGATAGATATCAGTCATGAACATATTGCGCTTGCAGAAGCAAAACGCCTTGGTATCAGCACATTTGCGATGGTAGATACCAATAGCGATCCTACAAAAGTAGATTTTGCTATCCCTGCCAACGATGATGCTACAAAATCTATAGCGATCATCACTAATTACCTCACTGCAGCCATCCTTGAAGGTTTGCAGGAACGTTCTCAGGCTAAGGAAAACGAGGAAGAAAATGCTTCTGGTGAAGAAGTTCAGGAAAAAACCCGTGGTATGGAGCTTACGGATGAGGATAATGAAGGTGGTAAAGGCGGTCGTCGTGGACGTAGCGCTGGCAGTCGTCAGGGTCAAGGTCAGGGTAGCGGCACTGGCGGTGGAAATCGTCAGGGTGGTACTGGTGGAGCTAACCGTGGTGGTGGCGGTGGAAATCGCGGCGGCGGAGCTAACCGTGGTGGCGGCGCTGGTGGCAATCGCCCAGGTGGCGGCAACCGTACAGGTGCTAAACGCTAAGAAACACGCATTTATAAATTTTAATATAGCATTAAAGCCCCACGTTTGGGGCTTTAAATTTAAAAGACGAATTTTGCACCCTTATTAAAAACAAAATAAAAGGTATAAACAATGAGTACTGTAACTATATCTGCAGCAGAAGTGAACAAATTACGCCAGCAGACAGGTGCCGGAATGATGGATTGTCGTAAAGCATTGACAGAAAGTGAAGGCGATTTTGAAAAGGCTATTGATTATCTACGTAAAAAAGGACAAAAAGTTGCTGCTAATCGTAGCGACCGCGAAGCCAAAGAAGGCGTTGTGATTGCTAAAGCTACCAGTGACAATAAATATGGCGTTATTGTAAACATCAGCTCCGAAACTGATTTCGTTGCAAAAAACCAGGAGTTCATACAGTTTGCTCAGCAGATCACTGATATTGCTTTAGATACAAAGGCTAATACTATAGATGAACTGAAGGCTGCTAAAATGGATAATGCAACTGTAGCTGAAAAATTACTTGAAATGGTTGCCAAGATCGGAGAAAAGATAGATGTTGTACGCTTTGAGCATGTAAGCGCAGAAACAGTTGTTCCTTATATCCACTCAAACTATCGTATTGGTGTGTTGGTAGGTATGAATGTACCTGCAAATGATAATATCATTGCCACCGGTAAAGATGTTGCGATGCAGATCGCAGCAATGAACCCGATCGCAGTTGATAAAGACAGCGTGCTTGCTGAAACAATAGAACGCGAAAAAGCAATAGCCGTAGAACAAACAATGGCAGAAGGCAAAGCTGCTGACATGGCAGAAAAAATTGCCCAGGGCAAAATGGCTAAGTTCTTTAAAGAAAATACTTTGTTGCAACAGGCATTCGTAAAAGACAATAGCAAATCTGTAGCTGATTATCTTAAATCTGTAGACAGTAATTTAACTGTTACCACATTTAAGCGCATCAATGTAGGATAATTTAAATCACTATATATTGCGTTAAAGCCATTCTTTATAAGAATGGCTTTTTTATTGCCAAAGGATTTCTTCGATACTTACGTCTTCATATAAATAAACCAACCATTAAGCCTAATGAAAAAGCCCATTTACATCTCCGTTATTTTACTCATTGCTACAAATGCAATTGCCCAGAACCGGCCATTTAATCCACTTGTAAGATCTAAAAACCTCAATCCGATTGTAGAAAATATATTACGACAACAGGCCAATGCAAACTTTGCGGAACGGTCCACAGGCTTAAAAGAAAGAGTAATTGCATCCAGTAGTTATCTTATATACCCTGATAGCGTTTTAAAAACAGATAGTACCGCATATAAATACAGTGGCTCAAGAGGCTCACAATTCGATTACTACTTTGGCTATGATGCGGAAACTCCTTTTGATTATATTGGATCTATAGCAAAACCAATAGTGAATAATGTTCCCTTTATAGATGCTCAAATGCCAGTTAAATGCGACACTTTTAGAGAATGGACTTCTTATTCAGATGTCCCTTCCGGCATTTTCATAGAAAATGATTCCAGATATGATGGCTATAATAATTTAATTGATTTTACTCACATTGTAAATAATGTAAACTATTTCAGTTATATATACTACAATTCTTATAATGCAAATAATTTAGTCACGCTTAATGATGAATATTATAATGCTGGAGATACCGCCCATAAAAGATACTTTTTTTACAACAGTTCTAATAAACTTATTATGGATAGTACCGTTGGATATTCTTCTGATAGTTTAAAGCCTTTCGATTATACAAAAAACATATACCAGTATGATAGTACCGGTAAATTGAATTCCATAGCATCCTATATTGGAAATGCTACAGTTCAAACACGCCTCGCTGGTTATAATTTCACTTATTACAGTGATGGTAAGCTGAAGACTTATGCAGACTCAGGCGGCTATAAATATGACTCATTTGCATATTCACCAAGCTTCAATTATCCAATAAACATCTATACATATCAGCTTGTTCCATCTAAAAGTTCAATGCTTACTGAAATTGTCACCTACCATTTAAATAAAGACAATTTGCCGGATACAATAGTTGTTGAATATCCGGGACTTGATACGGCAATCGCTATTGCTACATATGATTCATTTAACAATCCAATTACTTTCATCTCCCCTAACATAGATACCCATTTACATTATACTTCTTATAACACTTATTACTATTACGAAACCTACACAGCAACACAAGTACCAACCATATTCCAACACGCAGACAACATAAAAATCTACCCCAACCCCACAACCAATCAAATCTATATCAACCTGGCAGATGCTGCAAAAAATACAGTGCTTGTGAACTTGATAAATGCTAATGGACAATTAATGAGAACAGAAAGTATACCACCTAATACTCAAACCTGGCAAACATCCATTGCCGATCTTACTCCCGGCACCTACTTCATATCCATCTGTGACAGAGCAGGAAACAAACTACACTCGCAGAGCATAATAAAACAATAATTCTAGCATCTAATCCATATTAAGCCCCATTACACCTAAATAATTAAACCTATGAAGAAGCTCATTTACATCTCCGCTCTTTTATTGATTGTAACAAATGCAATTGCCCAAGGCCAACGATTTAACCCACCTACAAAATCCAAAATACTCAATCCCTTTTTAAAAAGCATAATACAACAACAGGCTAACGCAAATCTCGCGGAAAAGCCTACAGGTCTGAAAGAAAGAGTAATTGCGTCCAGCGGTTATTTTATTTCTCCTGATAGTACTATTTATCCGGATACCATTGTAAAAGCAGATACTGCTATTTACAAATACAGCGGCTCAAGAGGTTCACGTTTCGACTACTACAATACAAGAGCCTCATTATACGACTATTACGACAACGGCTATAGCATC
Source organism: Flavipsychrobacter sp. (assembly GCA_035606335.1). Taxonomy (GTDB): domain Bacteria; phylum Bacteroidota; class Bacteroidia; order Chitinophagales; family Chitinophagaceae; genus DATNFP01. The sequence continues at coordinate 11,616 of DATNFP010000076.1, forward strand.
ACCACTCCATTTGACGCTGCCGGTCTGGTTTTTAATAATAAACCGCCTATGGTAAATAACTCAGCTCTGGATCATAGTAATCAGCAATTAGTTGAATGCGATACTTTCATGCAATGGGAACAATTACCTACCCGTCCACCTGATTCTACAATAGTCTACGCTAAATATGACGCTAACAATAATTTAATAAATTATTTTTACCGCTCACAAACTATTGGAGATCCTTCTCCAAACTGCTACTTTAATAAATATAACCCGGATAATTCGGTTGCTTATAATAGCAAATATCACAATATGGCAGATACTGATTATAAAAGATACTTCTTTTATAACAGCGTTGGGCAATTGGTACTTGATAGCTTTGTTGAGTATTATAGCGATAGTACCACTATTAAAGATACCTGGCAATACATTTATCAATATGATAGCTCTGGCAGACTGAATAATATTGTTTCGGATTATAGATACAACCCAAGTATAAAACGCAAGCTGGAAAACTATACACTCACTTATTACAGTGACAACAGACTAAAGACATTTACTGACCTTCTCGAATACGATTCGCTTGGTTATTCGCCGGGATTTGATTATCCAACCAAAGTATATATATACAGAGTTGATTCAACTAGGAAAGACTTAGTTTGGGAGATCTTTTTACACCTGAACAAAAATGATTTGCCGGACACCATTTTGAATATATTTGCTCCATCAGGCGATACTTCTACTGTAACCAGTATCATTTATGATTCACTCAATAACCCAATCATTTTAGATAATACTGCTTCATACCCCTACGGAAGTAATCTTTTATACAGAATTTACTTCTATTACGAAACTTATACAGCAACACAAGTCCCAATAATATCCCAAAACCCAGACAATATAAAAATCTATCCCAACCCCGCAACCAATCAAATTTATATTAACCTAGCAGATGCCGCAAAGAATACACAAGTGTTCATAAATCTCATAAATACAAATGGACAATTAATAAGAACAGAAAGTATACCACCTAATACTCAAACCTGGCAAACATCTATTGCCGATCTCACACCAGGTACTTACTTTATATCAATCTGTGACAGAGCAGGGAATAAACTGCACTCGCAAGCAATAATAAAGCAGTAAGAGACAAATCCTTTTGAATGGTAATTGATAAAATTCCCTTCAAAAGGATTATCTTAGTTTTCTAATTAAACCTTATGAAATACCTTTTATACCCAATCGCATTATTGCTGTGCGCCACCTCATTTGCACAAACACCAACATCAAAGCTCGCATCAAAACTTGATTATCATCACAAACTACTTTTAAATCAATTGCTTCATCAGCAATTCAATCAAAATACTGCTCTTAAAACAACAACCACTAAAGAAAGAGTTATTGGCGAAAGTATTTATAGTGATGATGTTACACGTACAATGGAACTGAAAGATTCATCTGTATACAAATACAGTGGTGCAAGGGGTTCTTCTTTTGATTATTACTACCTGGATTATACATCACTTATTCCTCAACACGATGATAATGAACCCATAGCAGTAAATTTTGATAACCGCTTTGGGACCGCTCAATCTATATTTAGCGATACTGCAATTCTCTGGCTTCCAAATTTCGTTAAACATTCGGTGGATACAATAGAAAAGGTATTTGATTCATACAACATGAATAATACTCTATTGGATTGCCATATTTACTTCACTGATACACCTACAGATAGTACTTATTATCATAACATCTTTAATTCTTCCGACGATATAACAGCAGCTTATACATCTATTTCGTCCGGACCTACTACATCCTATGACTCTAACTATAAGCGATATTTTACTTACAATGCTACAGGACAATTAGTACAGGATAGCATATATCAATACACGGCTGGCGGATGGCTCTTAGTTATAAAATACTTCTATAAATATGATAGCAGTAATAATCTTATAACTGTTTTAAACTATTCTTGGGATTCTACATATCGGGACTTTTCTCTTGAAGAAGATGATATGACTTATTATGATGATCATAAATTAAAAACAATATCTTCATCAGAATGGTCTCATACTCTATTAAAAGATTCAATCGGCTATGTTACTGGCAGTGCTTATCCTATATATTTTGCTTCATATCAACTATATGCAGATACACCAGCTCTTATTGATTTACGAATTAGCCATATTAATGCCCGAGGACTGCCTGATACAATAACACAATATTCTCCAAGCGTAACTATTCCAGTTTCCCGGGATACTATATTTTACGATACATTAAATAGTCCAACTGCTGTTCATCAAGATGGAACAATAAAACGTTTCTATTATGAAACATATACAACAACACAAGTACCGACCATATTCCAAAGCACAGACAATATAAAAATCTACCCCAACCCCACAACCAATCAGATCTATATCAACCTGGCAGATGCGACAAAAAATAAACAAATGTTAGTAAACCTGATAAATACAAATGGACAATTAATAAGAACAGAAAGCATCCCACCCAATACTCAAACCTGGCAAACATCCATTGCCGATCTCACTCCAGGCACCTACTTTATATCTATTTGTGATAGAGCAGGAAATAAGCTGCACTCGCAGGCTATAATAAAACAATAATCCATTAGCTGGTAATAGGGCTGCATTATAAAATGTTTATAATGCAGCCATTTACTTTTAATAATAGGCTGTTATACACCCATTAGTAATTTATAAACAATAATGAACAGCAATATCAGTAAATTGCATATAAGGAATAGCTAAAAATTAACAAGAGGTTTGAAAACCGCAAAATGTAGTTTTTCGTTTATTAACATCTAAACAATAATATCATGCGTCATTTAACCATCTTATTAATTACTTGTATTTCTCTATTGTTTTCCCAATGTACAAGCCAAAAGAACAAAAATATGAATGCACAGCACAGTAACAATCCATACTATTCACGTACAGATACCAGCCATCTAAACGTTAGCAATCAGGAATGGAAAAAGATCTTACCACCCAACGTGTACGACATAGCCCGGAATAAAGGTACAGAGATGGCATTTACGGGCAAGTACTGGAATGCTGATGTAAAAGGCACCTATTATTGTGCGGTATGTGGCAACCCATTATTTCGTTCCGATGCCAAATTCGCCAGTTCCTGCGGATGGCCAAGCTTTTACGAACCCCTTCGTCCTAATAGTGTCCGCTACGAATCTGATAGCTCTTATGGCATGCACCGCACCGAAGTGCTTTGCGGCCGTTGTGATTCACACCTCGGCCATATCTTCGATGATGGCCCTCCTCCTACACATAAACGTTTTTGTATGAATTCTGCCGTTTTGGAGTTTGAGCCAGATAAAAATTAATTGTTAAAAAAGAACTGTAAGCAAAACCATAATTCCTGGTAATTCGTTTATAGTATATAACAAAATAAAAAAATGCGCTATTTAAAAATCATATTACCGGTTGCAGCATTAATAATTTGTATTCAATACGTATATGCGCAAAGTCAGATAAAGGGCATTGATTACGACCATTCTAAAAACCCATATTATTCGCATACAAACAATACAAAACTCACGACAAGCGATGCCCAATGGAAAAAAATATTGCCATCCACTGTTTATTGGATAGCCCGGGAAAAAGGTACAGAACGGTCATTTACAGGCAAATACTGGGACAATCACTCAAAAGGAATGTATTATTGCGCGGTATGTGGCCATCCATTGTACAGTTCGGAAACCAAATATGATAGCCACACAGGCTGGCCAAGCTTTTTTCAAACTCTTAATTCAAATAGTGTCATATTACAAACCGATCCTGACGGCGACCGTACTGAGGTAGTATGTGCAAGATGCGGCTCACATTTAGGCCATGTGTTCGACGATGGGCCTCCTCCTACAAATAAAAGGTATTGCATGGATGGTGATGTACTGGACTTTGTAGCTGCAAAATAATTTTTCATATAGTTGATAGGGATTAGCTTTAACCTGTTATTTTGTAAAAAAATAGCAGGTTTTTTTATGACTAAAAAAGAACGGTATTCATTTGTTATTGACTGGTTTCAGAAAAATATGCCCGAAGCTGCTACTGAGCTGCATTACAAAAACCCCTACCAGTTGCTTGTTTCTGTTATTTTATCCGCACAGTGCACAGACAAGCGCGTAAATATTGTGACACCTCCTTTTTTCAAAGTTTTCCCCACCCCCCAGATCCTTGCCAAAGCTTCATTTGAAGATGTAGAGCCATTAATAAGAAGTGTAACATTTGCCAATAACAAAACAAGACATCTTATTGGCATGGCGCAAATGCTGATAGAAAAATTTAAAGGGAAGGTGCCCGACAATGTAGATGATTTGGTGCAATTACCTGGTGTGGGCAGAAAAACCGCTAATGTCATTACCTCTGTTGTATACAATAAACCTGCCTTCGCTGTCGATACACATGTATTCCGCGTAGCTGCCCGGATTGGTCTCACCGAAAATGCCAAAAATCCTTTGCAAACAGAAATGCAGTTAGTAGCCAACATCCCGGAACAGCTTATACCCAAAGCACATCACTGGCTTATTCTACACGGGCGCTATATATGCGTGGCACGGAGGCCAAAATGCGAAATTTGCGGACTAAAACCTGCCTGCAAATTTTATCATACAGACATGAAGTACATAGTAGAAAAGGAAGAGCAGCCTTCTAAAAAAGCTGCTCCTAAAAAATCTGTTATCAAAAAGAGTTCTGTTCCCAAAAAGAAAGCTTCTAAAAAAGCTATATCAGGCAATCGTTAATTCTGCACCTGCGGCTGTTGTTTCCAGGCACCCCTGAATTGTTTCTGATAGTCTTCAAATTTCTGTGTTTTAAATACATTTTCTCCCACATATTTCAATACCATTTCCATTGTATTTACATCCTGGTATCCGGGCAATGGGATCGGGTTCTGAAAATTCTCACCAGTAAATATAACTGCAGTTGGGTAAGACATTTGCCCTTGCAATAATTGCTCTGCAAGTGTATTGGATTTATGTTCTGCATCATATCCATACATTTTACCCAAAAAACGAATACTGTCTCTGCGTTCAGCATTCAGTTTCACACAGTAAAACTTTGTATTCATATATTTTATAACGTTAGGATCCTTAAATGTGGTTACATCCATTCTTTTACACCATCCGCACCAATCAGTATATATATCTACATATACCTTGCGCGGCTGATCATGCATTTTCACCTGCACATCGTCTACACTTAGCCACTGTATTTCGGTACTATCTACAGTATTCTCTTTATGCGTTTTTTTATCCTTACTGTCTGCCATCGCTGCAGTCGACAGGAATCCCACAGCAAACGCCAGCATCAATATGCGTTTCATTTATAAGTTTTTGTAAAAACGAATTTACGATTATTCCATGTAGCTTTGTTTATTATCTTGTAATAATTTAACAAATATATCTGATGAAGATTGCGGTAGCTGTAACAGGCGCAAGCGGTTCCATTTATGCCAAAGTATTACTTCAAAAATTACAGCAGTTAAATGAACAGGTTAAGGAAGTAAGCCTTGTATGGAGCGACAATGCTTTTACAGTCTGGCAACATGAATTGAAAAATAAGGAATACGAAAAATTCCCATTTCGTGTCTGGGATAAAAATGATTTCATGGCGCCATTTGCATCAGGCAGTTCCTCGTATGAAGCATTGATAATTTGTCCTTGCAGTATGGGAACAGTTGGCCGTATCGCAAACGGTATCAGTAACGATTTGGTAACTCGTGCCGCCGATGTAATGCTAAAAGAAAGGCGCAAATTGATCTGCGTGGTTCGCGAAACTCCATACAATCTCATTCACCTGCGAAATATGACTGCGATCACAGAAGCAGGAGGTATTATATGCCCTGCAACACCATCTTTTTATAGCCAGCCAATATCTTTAGAAGATGTAGCATATACAGTAATACATCGGGTGTTACAGCTATGTGGCTTAAAGGTCGACGGCTATAAATGGCAGGAGGGCCCGGATAATTAAGAAACTATGAGCATGGAATATTCAAAATCAATAGATCGTTTAAGGAAAATAATGGATGAGCTAAGGGGGCGATGTCCATGGGATAAAAAACAGACCATACAAACTCTTCGCCAGCAAACATTAGAAGAAACATATGAGCTTACAGATGCGATCACCGAAGAAAACTGGGATGGGATAAAAGAAGAATTAGGTGACATGCTGCTTCATATAGTATTCTACAGCAAGATTGGCAGTGAACAGGATAAATTTTGTTTCGACGATGTAATTGAAGCTGTTTGTAATAAGTTGGTAGCGCGCCATCCTCATATTTATAGTAGTGTACAAGTTGAGAACGATGACCAGGTGAAACAAAACTGGGAGAAGCTGAAATTAAAAGAAGGCAAAAAATCCGTGTTAAGTGGCGTGCCGCAATCACTGCCTGCTCTGATGAAAGCGCTTCGCCTTCAGGAAAAAGCAAAGCAGGTTGGTTTTGAATGGGACCATACAGCACAGGTGAAAGAAAAAGTAGATGAAGAAATCGGAGAGCTATACGAAGCCGTCGCTTCAGGCAGCCAGAGCGACATTGAAGATGAGATGGGAGATGTTTTGTTTGCGCTGATTAATTATGCACGGTTTGTGCATGTAGACCCGGAACATGCACTTGAGAAAACAAACAAGAAATTTATCCGCCGCTTTCAGCAAATGGAAGTAATGGCACAAACACAAGGCAGGGCTTTGCACGATATGGATCTTATGGAAATGGACGCCTTGTGGAACAAAGCTAAAGAACAGGAATAAATATATAAGTGTTCAGGCGCTATCCATATTGGGGTTGGCTGCTGCTCGGTACTTTTTTATGGTGCGTGGCAGGTTACCGCTTTCATACACACAGGCTCGATTTAATGCCTGAACGGATGGCACATGCCGTAGCTAATGATTTTCATAAAAGTGAAAAAGCTATTCAAAAGCTGGTTGATGATAAAGAGTTAATAAAAAAGATCTTTGCCGATTCACTAAGTCCCAAAGAGATCAGCCGTTTGCAGGAATTGCCATTTTACTTATATGCGTTCGATAATGATACTCCCTCATTCTGGAATACTAATGAAGTTCTTCTAAATTGTAATGCTTCGGATACTGGTCAGGTTAAATTAATACATCACGACAGGGGCATTTTTGTCCAGCAATGTTTTTCATTCCCCTATTTAGATAGCCAAAAGAAGCTTGTAGTGATCATTCCGGTCGTTACACGCTATCCCATCGAGAACGAATATCTGAAATCACATTTTCATGCAGCTAAATATATACCAGCAAGTACACAAGTATTAGCAATACAGCAAAAAAATACTTTTACGATTAACAGCCTCTCCGGCAAACCTGCTTTTTATTTATTGTTTCACGCACAGGATATGCAGCGATGGTTGCCCGATACGTTCAATATTATTTTAATAATCGTTGCAATACTTGCTTTTGTGTCCTGGATACAGTTGATGGCAATTTACCTTGCCGGCAAGAGGTCTTATCTGCTTGGCCTGGGTATAACAGCAATTATTGTAGTTGGTGTACGAGCACTTACTTATAAATATGGTCTGCCTTTCAATCTTGATGGTCTTGCTTTTTTTTCGCCGCGTTTATATGCTTCCAGTGCTTTCCTTCCTTCATTAGGCGATCTGTTGATCAATACACTTTGCCTTTTATGGTTGGCTGTTTTTATAATACGCCATACTCCTTACAAAACATTTTTTAGTGGCATCAGATCACTTACTGCAAAGTATATAGTTGCCGGTGTCTTAATAGCATTGCTCATAGCGTATACATTTGGCTTTGTAAATATCATTCGCAGCCTTGTGCTCGATTCAGATATTTCATTTGATGTTAGCCATTTTTATTCCATTAATGAATACACGATACTTGGCTTGTTTGTCATATGTATCCTCACAGGTTTGTCATGTCTTATAATATACCTTTTCAACATTGAGCTTTTAAGTCTCATCAGCAACAAGTGGACGAAATATTTATCGATAGCTGTGATTGGTCTTATATTCATTATATGCGGCAATAAATTCAGGCATCCGTTTATTTACCTGTTATTACTATGGTTGATCGTTCTCATTGCCCTGCTCGATATAAAAAGGTTTACGCTGGTTTCCGATCTGTTTGAGCCCCACATGGTGTTCTGGGCCGTATTTATTTGCGCTTTCCCTACAGCTCTGCTCCAATATTTCAATCATATAAAAGAAAGGGAATGGCGTGAGGTTTTTGCCAATCAGCAGGTTGCTCCTGAACATGATGTTGTTACGGAGTTTGCCTTTAAAAAAATACAATCAAATATTGGAAAGGATAAGATCATAAAAGAATTTTTCTATAAACCTGATGCAGCAAAACGTAAACTCATTGACCAGCGCCTCGATATCGCATACCTGGGCGGACAGCTCAATAAATACCAGTCCAGAATTTATCTTTTCGACAATAAAGGACGTAGCTTATTCAATAAGGATACTGTAACATTTGGATCCTTAACACAGCAAATACAGGAAGCCACACCTTCCGATGGCCCATTATTCTATAAAGATTTTGCACAAGATGCCCATTATTATATAGCCTATATTCCTATCGGCAAAGATTCTGCGATTACCGATAGTGCGCAGAAAGCTGTGGGTTACATATTTATAGACCTTGCGCTTAAAAAAGGAGTTAATGAAACTGTTTACCCGGAATTATTACAACCTTCCTTAGTCAAAAACAACCCGATTGAATCTGAATATGCCTATGCTATTTATGTAAACAACAGACTGATCACCCAGGTAAACGACTACCCGTTTTTTACCCGCCTTAAATCAGACACTTTACAAAAAGGACAACATGTTTTTTACAATAAAACAAATTCTTCTGAGCTATGGTATCAATATAATGATCGTAAATTAATTATAGTAGTACATAATCATGATGTTGTTATCGAGATCATTACTTTGTTTTCTTATCTTTTTGGGATAGAGATAGCCATTGCCATTTTGATCTTGCTATACCAGGTATATCTTTCATCCTATATCCATTCCGGCTTCCCGGGGCGTATTACAAATCTCACACTTCGCAGGCGTATACACCTTTCTATGCTGGCCGTAGTATTAGTATCTTTTATAATCATAGGGTTCGTTACTGTTACATTTTTTATCAGCCAGTATGAAAAATCAAACAGGAATAAGCTTGAATCCGCAATGCAGATCGTACAGCAATCAACGGAGCAATATTTGCGGCAAGGAAATGCTTTAACGAATGAATCAAAATTTGATTCTCTGGCTCGCACTTCAAGGTTTAAATATTTTATCAATAACCTGGCTAATGGTCAAAAAATCGATATCAATGTGTTCGACGACAATGGCACCTTATCTGCCTCGTCACAGGATGACATTTACGATAAGCTATTATTAGCGCGTATCATCCGCCCGGACGCATGGTATCAGTTAGCTAACCTTGGCAAATCTACTTTTATACAAAACGAAAAAGTCGGGGATCTGTCCTACCTGTCTGGCTATCTCCCTATACGAAATGAAACAGGTGTTGCTGTCGGCTATATTAATGTCCCCTTTTTCTCTTCGCAGCGCGATTTGAATTTTCAGATCTCAAATATTGTTGTTACGCTGGTTAATTTGTATGCATTTATATTTCTTGTTTCCGGCCTGCTTACAGTAGTGATCACACGATGGCTTACACGTACTTTCAATCTCATTATCAGCCAGTTTAGCCGTTTAAACCTGCAACGTAATGAGCGCATCCAATGGCCTTACGACGATGAAGTAGGATTGCTGGTAAGAGAGTATAATAACATGGTAAAAAAAGTAGAAGAGAATGCAGCTATACTGGCACAAAGCGAACGTGAGAGTGCATGGCGCGAAATGGCAAGACAAGTAGCTCACGAGATCAAGAATCCGCTTACTCCTATGAAACTAAATATCCAGTATCTGCAACAGGCAATGGTAAAAGATCAGGCCAATGTAAAAGAGCTGGCAACTAAAGTATCCGATTCATTGATTGAGCAAATAGACAATCTCTCTTATATAGCTTCAGAGTTTTCCAATTTTGCCAAGATGCCTGAAGCACGCCCTGAAGACATTGATCTAAATGAGCTATTATACAAAGCGGCAGAGCTATATCTCAACGACCAAAATATAAATGCGAGTGTTGAAAACGATACTGCCGAAAAATTGTTAGTGCACTCAGATCGTAGTCAGCTCCTGCGTGTATTTACAAACCTCCTGGAAAATGCCAAGCAGGCCATCCCGGCCGATAGAGAAGGCATCATAAAAATAAGATTCTCAAATGAAGGCGATAACGTAACCGTGTCTATTGCAGACAATGGCAATGGTATTTCCGAGGATGTGGTAAAGAAAATTTTTGTTCCTTATTTCACTACCAAATCGTCAGGCACAGGTTTGGGATTGGCAATGACAAAAAAGATTATTGAATTTTGGAAAGGAGAGATCTGGTTTCAAACAAAAGAAAATGAAGGAACCACTTTCTTTATTCGATTGCCCCTCGTGAAAAAAGAAAGTGCATAACAATTACCACACTTGCACTTCCCGCTCAAGTATAATGCCGAACCGTTCATTTACAGAAGCTATTATTTCTTCCGATAATTGCCATACTTCTTCTCCCGTAGCTCTACCATAGTTTACAAGCACTAATGCCTGTTGGTTATGTACTCCTGTTGAGCCAACACGATATCCCTTCCAGCCACATTGTTCTATAAGCCAGCCCGCAGGTATTTTTATCATTCCTGGCGTTGCAGGATAAGAAGGTATGTGAGGATAATTTATTTGCAATGTCTCAAATTGTGTTACCGGAATGGTAGGGTTTTTAAAAAAACTGCCTGCATTACCTATTTCCATGGGGTCTGGCAGTTTGCTGGTGCGTATGGCTATTACTGCATCTGCAATTACTTTTATTGAAACATCTGTTACATCCAGTTTGCGTAGCTCATGCTCTATGGCACCATAAGCTATGTTATAGAGAGGTTTTTTATTAAGCCTGAAAGTTACTGTGCTAACGAAAACCTTGTCTTTTAGTTCATGTTTAAAGATGCTGTCCCGGTAGGCAAATCTGCATTCTTCATTAGTATAGGTTATAAACCTTTCTTCTTCCCAATGCCACACCGTTACTGCTTCTATTGTTTCCTTTGCTTCTACACCATAGGCGCCTATGTTTTGTATCGGTGCTGCTCCCACTGTTCCGGGTATCAATGCAAGGTTTTCAATTCCCGCCCAGCTATTTTCAATAGCATACATCACAAGCTCATGCCATATTTCTCCCGATTGTACTTTCAGCCACACATGCTTGTCATCTTCCTTTTCCACTGTTATACCTTTCAATCTGTTTAATATAACTAATCCGTCTAAATCATGTGTAAGCAATACATTACTACCCCCGCCAAGTATATATCTTTTCCCTGGAAGTGCATTATCAGTTGTTATCCGGGGTAAAACATTCTCATCATCCAGCATAATAAAATATGCAGCAGATACGTCCATACCGAACGTATTATATGGCTTCAGAGATATATTTTGCTGTATCTGCATGTGCTTGCAAAAATAAGGGCGTTATTTAAAAAACAATTAACTCTTATTTTTTTCGAATGGCCTACCACAAAACTTTATCCCAAGGCCATTTCTCCCACTCAATTGTATCACACCATTATTGTACTCTAATCCCTCAGCTACGTCTTCTTTTAGTAATAATGGCCCGTCAGCATCTACTATATCCAGCAGTGGCATCATATTGGCTATGGCAGCGCTTCCTATAGTGCATTCATTCATCGAGCCCATCATTACTTTCATTCCCAATTTTTTTGCCTCCTGTATCATACGCAATGCTGGCGTTATGCCGCCACATTTGGTAAGCTTAATATTAATGCCATGAAAGTACTCTGAGCATTTTTTTACATCTTGCTCTGTCTGGCAGCTTTCATCAGCAAACACAGGAATAGGCGATAATTGTTTTAATTCTTTGTATTCTTCCAGGGCATCTCTTTTCAATGGTTGCTCTATCATTGCAACATCAAGCCGTTGTAATTCAGGCAATAATTCTTTTGTTTCATCAAGCGTCCAGCCTTCGTTTGCGTCTATATATAGTGTAGCGTTGGTGTGCTTTCTCAGTGCACGCAATGCTTCTATATCATTTGCTTTGCCCACCTTTACCTTATATATAGGCCACGGATGCCGTTCCATTTTTATTACCACTTCCTCTATAGTATCCATGCCAATGGTATAGTCTGTTAGTGGTACATTCTGCCAGCTAAGGCCCAGCATCTCATACAATGGTTTACGACGAAGCTGCGCAAATAGATCCCAACCTGCTATATCCAATGCTGCAATTAAAAAGTTTTGCCCGGGTAATAGATGATGTAAAAAATGCCAAAAGCGTTGCGGGTCTATCAGTGCATATTTTTCTATTACCCCCCTTTTTGCTTCCAGTCCTTCTATCATTTGAGGAACGGTTATATCATAATATTTTATTGCCGGCGCTTCCCCATATCCCGTTATATTCCCCATAGTTAATGAAACTACCAAAGTAGGCTGATGTGTCTTTGTGCCTTTGGATATTGTAAATGGATATTCAAACGCAAGTTCAAAAGGGTAATACCTTAATTGTAGCATTAGATAAATTTGCGATTATTTTTGTTTACTCAAAATACTACTTATGCCTAAAGTACCCATATGGGTTTTTATATTTATTGGCTTATTATATTTCTCAGCAGTTCGGATAGATACAATGGATGTAGATGCGTCCCAGTACGCAGAAATGAGCCGTGAGATGAGCACTAATAAAGATTATTTACATCTGTACGACAGAGGTAGGGATTACCTGGATAAACCGCCATTTTTATTTTGGGTTAGCTCACTCAGTATTCAGGCATTCGGCGCAAATAATTTCGGTTATAAGCTTCCTTCTATATTATTCGCCCTTTTAGCTGTATATGCTACCTATCGTTTGGCAAGGTTGCTGTATGATGAAGCTACCGGCCGTATGGCTGCACTTATACTGGCTACATGCCAGGGAATGTTCCTGATGACAAATGACATTCGTTGTGATACAATCCTTATGGGTTGGGTCATCACAGCTATTTGGCTGATAAAGGAATGGGATATATCCCGGAAGCTGCCATATTTTATTTTAGGCTGTGTGTGCATTGCTTTCGGTTTGATGACAAAAGGGCCAATCGCCATAATGGTTCCTGTATTCTGTTTTGCGAGTGATTGGATATTAAAAGGCGAGTGGCGCAAACTGTTCCGCTTAGAATACTTTCTGGGGCTTATTATAATAGGATTGCTACTTATCCCTATGAGCATTGGATTGTATCAACAATTTGATCTTCATCCTGAAAAAATAGTAAACGGCAAACAAGGCGTTTCAGGATTGCGCTTCTTTTTCTGGTCACAAAGTTTTGGTCGTATTACAGGAGAAAGTCCATGGAATAATGGCGCCGATATAAGTTTTCTTATGTTGAATATGTTGTGGTCTTTTCTGCCATGGATATTTTTGTTCTTAACCGGATTAGTAATAAATATTATCAATCTCGTAAAGCAAAAGTTTCACATCTACCAGTACCAGGAGTGGATTTCTTCGGGTGGTTTTATACTAGCTTACTTAGCATTAGGCTCTTCTCATTACCAGCTCCCGCATTACATATTTGTAGTCTTCCCATTAGCAGCAATAGTCACAGCATCATTGCTTCGCGATATATATGAAAACGGCCGCTATCCCCGTCTTTGCCGCATTTTGCATCCTGCGCATATTTTCATTGTCTCCCTGCTTTTTTTAGTTACCTTATTAATGCTTACGGTTGTCTTTCCGGCCGGCGCAGTTAGCGTTATTCTTTGGGTCATTGCCTTTGCTATATGGTTGTTCATATGGTTCAGAAGAAGAAAATTGAAAGGGAAGATATTATGGATATGTGCATCAGGCATTGTGCTGATAAACATTTTTGTCACCAATCATTTTTATTACCATTTGCTTCAGTATCAGTTAGGCTCTCAGGTAGGACGATTTATTAAGATTCATAACATTCCTGCTGATAGTGTCGCGTCTTATAATGTTCACGACCCTCTCAATTCAATTTCTTTTTATGCTGGTCATATGATAACAAATGACAGTCCATCGTTTAATAAGAATGAGTACATACTTACTATGAACTACGGGCTCAGATCCTTGCAGCAAAAGGGGTTAAATTATGATATAGTAAAGAGTGGTGTTTTTTTTAAAGTGAGTGAATTAACACCAGAATTTTTAAACCCAAATACAAGGGATAAGGCTGTAAGTGATTATTACTTAGTGAGATTAAAATAAATTCCTATTAAATAATTGTCTAAAACACATTCTATTGTAAATAAGTTGTTAACGATATAATACTTACTGATTAACAAATATTTTCAACCCACCTTTATCCTACAACACTCTGTATAAAAAAAGTAGTTGACTATTCTGCAGCAATGAAAAAAATAGTGCTTGTAGATGATGTGGTCATATCAAATTTCATTATGAAGAAATTGATCAGCGCTATCGCGCCCGATATTGCCATTTTCGATTTCACAGACCCCGTAATAGCACTATCTGCAATTAAAGAGATTAGCCCCGATATTATATTTCTTGATATAAATATGCCCAATATTAATGGCTGGAGCTTCCTTGATACAATGAAAGAAATGAACCTCGACTTCAAGGTTATAGTTGTATCATCTTCTCAATCCGAGTCAGATAAAAAGCAGTCGCTGAACTATAAAAATGTAGTTCGCTACTTTTCAAAGCCTGTTAAAAAACAGGATGTAGCAGACTTATTCAGCGCTATTTAGCTAAAATTAAAAATGCAGGTAATACAGTATTATGAGTTACTTGTGCTGATTCTTTCGCTTTAATGCCTTTTCAGCGGCAGCAACTATATGCTCTTTTGTTAGTCCGTATTTTTCCAGCAGTTCCATGGGTTTGCCGCTTTCTCCAAATGTATCATTTACGGCAACATATTCATGCGGTACCGGGCAATGTTGTGCAGCTACATTAGCAACGCTATCTCCTAATCCTCCATTTTTCTGATGCTCTTCAGCAGTTACAACACATCCCGTTTTCCTTAGCGATTTAATAATCGCTTCTTCATCCAGCGGCTTAATCGTGTGTATATTGATTAACTCTACCGATACTCCACGTTCAGCTAATATTTTAGCGGCTTCTACTGCGGTCCATACCATATGGCCGCAAGCAATGATGGATATATCAGTTCCTTTAGCAAGCAGTTGTGCTTTGCCTAT
The DNA here is from genome assembly GCA_035606335.1 of Flavipsychrobacter sp. Taxonomy (GTDB): domain Bacteria; phylum Bacteroidota; class Bacteroidia; order Chitinophagales; family Chitinophagaceae; genus DATNFP01. The sequence goes on from DATNFP010000076.1 coordinate 26,881, forward strand.
TTCAAATGTTTGATCTTCAGGAGTAAAATTTGGCCATTTCGGTCTGCCAAAACGCAGATATACCGGTCCTTGATAATCTGCAATAGCAATAGTTGCAGCCTTAGTTTGGTTAAAGTCGCAAGGCACTATCACTGTCATGCCAGGCAGCATTTTTATCATGCCGATATCTTCCAGCACCTGGTGTGTTGCACCATCTTCTCCAAGTGTTAGCCCAGCGTGAGATGCACATATTTTCACATTCTTTCCGCTATATGCTATCGACTGGCGTATCTGGTCATACACACGCGAAGTAGAAAAGTTTGCAAATGTTGTGGTATATGGTATTTTCCCTCCAATAGTAAGACCTGCGGCTACTCCCATCATATTGGCCTCGGCAATACCGCACTGAATAAAGCGCTCAGGAAATTCCTTTATAAACTGGTTTAGTTTAAGCGATCCTGCAAGATCGGCCGTCAACGCTACAATATTAGGATTGCGCCTTGCGGCCTCTACAATACCCTCTCCAAATCCTGCGCGTGTTTCTTTTTCGTTTAGTGGCTTAATATTCTGTAACATCGGGTGCAAAAATAAATTATCCTTTGATTAATGTATAACCCCAGTCCCTCAGCCAACCAATAATTTTTTCTTTATAGTCTCCCTGTATCATTATCAGGCCATCTTTCACACTCCCTCCAGCACCACACTTGGTTTTTAACTGCTTACCAAGGGCTTCAAGGTCTTCTTCACTACCTGCAAAGCCATCTATAAGTGTCACAATTTTGCCTGCCCGCTGCTTTGTATCCAGCTTTATGCGTAGCTTTTGTTTATCTTTTGGTAACGTTACAGCATCGTTGCTTTCTCCCTCGTAGTCATTAAAATATTCTTTATTTGTAGAATATATAAGCCCATCTCCCCTCTCTCTATTTTTTTTAGACATACTAATTCCATTTAAAATGTAAAGTTGTATTTTTTTCAAATAACATCGTTTGAGCAGCTACAAAAAATTATCAGACAATTGCTCATAAAAAAAGCCTCTTTCTACAAAAAGCATTACCTTTGCTTCCCGATTTCATGGAGGTAGTAGCTCAGCTTGGTTAGAGCGTCAGATTGTGGCTCTGAAGGTCGTGGGTTCGACCCCCATCTATCTCCCCAAATTTTCTCCACATTATAAGTGCCTTTCGGCACTTTTTTTATATCTTACCCATCCTATTATTAAATACCTTTACAGATTAATAGTTTTTATTTGTTTTATTATTTTAAATTTTAAATCATGAGCTTAGAAGTTACAGGCAAATTGCTCGTTAAGTACGATTCACAACAGGTAAATGACCGCTTTAGAAAACGCGAATTTGTTATTGAATTAGCAGAAGAAATTAATGGAAATGTGTACACGAATTACGCTAAAATGCAATTAGTACAAAACAAATGTGATATTATAGACCGTTTTAATGAAGGTGATATGGTAAAAGTTTCTTTTAATATAAAAGGAAACAAATGGGAAAAAGATGGCAAAGTGAATTTTATTACCAATCTCGACGCATGGCGCATTGAAAGTGCAAATGGTGCTGCTCCTACTGGTAACATGAGCAACGCACAACCCGCTGGGGCTTACAACAATGCTAACGGCGCAAATAAATCGTTTGGTAATAATACTGGTGGTAATTTCTATAATCCTTCTCCCGAAAATGTAGATGATCTCCCTTTTTAATATAAATTAAAACCCACAAACATATAGGCTTCTTATGCGCAGGCATTCACTTTTCGTCACTATTATTTGTCTCGTGCTGATCGTTTTCAGCTCTTGCAACCATCTCCCGGACCATGCTCGTTACATTCCTAAAGATGCTTCTATTGTAGTAGGCATCAATATGAAAGCTATTGAGAAAAAGGTAGCCTGGGATTCATTTGTTGGCAGTAAGCTTTTTGACAAGATCGAAAAGAATTCTCCCATAAAAAGCATTCTTGCTGATGCACAAAATTCAGGCATATCCGACAACACACCTTATCTGTATATTAAATACGATAAGCGTTTTAGTGAAGGCGGAGAGATTACAGCGCTAATACCCCTTAGTGATGCTGGCAAATGGGAAGCCTACATGAAAAAAATATTCCCTAAGGCAACTATAAAACAGGTTTCAGGCCGCAAAGAAGCTATGCTGCCTTACAATATGTATGCTGGCTGGAACGACAAGCTATTGATTGTTATCTATGGTCTTCCCAGTGCAAGCAATTATCAGTCTATGGCTATGGCTGCTATGGCAAATAATGCTACCGGGGGAGATTCGTCATCTGCTGCAGCTCCACAAAGCAAGGGAATGGATGAAACTACCATGGCTGCGGAAATGGAAAACGCCTTTAGCGTAACCAGAGAAAACTCTCTTATTGAGAATAAACGTTTTACCCAATTGGAAAGCGCTGGTCATGATATTACTTCATGGGTTAACTATGATGTATTACTTACAAGATACATGCAGCAAATGTCAGGGATGACAGGTGGTGTTACACTGGCTAATACCCTGTGGAAAGATGCCGCCGCTGCTTCATACTGCGATTTCAAGGATGGCGCTATCAATGGCAATGTACGCTATTATATGTCCGACGACCTTAAAGATATATGTAAAGAACTCGGCGCAACCAACGCTGATAAAGATATGATCAACAGGCTCCCGGTACAAAATCTCGACCTGCTGATGGCATGGCACCTTTCCCCAAAGGGACTTAAGGCATTGCTGGAAAAGATCGGCGTACTGGGCTTTGCAAATGTTGCACTTACCAGCCAGAATATGAATGTAGACTCTATTCTGAATGCCTTCACGGGCGATATGGCAATAGCCGTTGACAATTTTGCGTTGAACAATCAATCACAACAACCCACTGACTCATTGGGAATGACGAATTCCTTTAAGCCATCTCTCGATGCTATGTTTGTCATCAAGATCAATAAAAAAGAAAGCTTCAATAAGTTATTACAAATGTTGATTTCTTCAGGTGGCGGTGGTCTTACCCCGATGGGCAATAATACCTATATGGTGCCCATTACTTCCACAGATTCTATCTTCATTATGACTGACGATAACTATGCTATTGTTTCAAACAGGTCGGCAGTTGCTTCCAATTTCCTTAAAGGAGCTTACAAAGGCCAGAAATTACCGGCAGAAGCTGATATTTATGGTCATCCATCCGGCATGTTTATAGATGTTCAGCAGGTGGTAAGCACCATCAACCCAGGCATTGCCCATTCTGCACACGATTCAACCATGATAGCAGAAGGGAAAAAGCTGGTGAGCAGTATGGCAATGAGTGGAGGTGCGTTTAAGGATGGCGCTTTTGAATACAACATGTCGGTAAATTTTGTCGATAAAAAAGAAAATAGCTTACTGCAGATCCTGGATTTTGCGGTACGAATGAATACGGGGAACCAGTAGCAATTAACTAGGATTTTAGTATATTGTTTATCTTTAATATAGCCCGTTACAAACCTATTGCCGTTGTTGAACTGTCTATATTGTAGCATATTATCTGTGATTTTTTTGATTTCTTAACTTTTTTTGCAAACTTGTTAAAAATTTTTCGATGAGGAAATTCCACCTGTTCTATAAACTGGCTATAGTTGTATCGCTGGTAATTGCTGTACAGGGCTGTACGAAAAAGAGCAACAATAATAACAACGTTGTTATAGAAACCCCGTATGGGCTTTATTTTTCAGATACTGCTGGCGCTTTATTCAATACTAACGACGGTAGTACCGTTAAGCCACTTGTTTTTTTTCCAGATGGTTATCCATCAAGAGCTATAACTATTTCAGGCAATAACCTCATATGGGTAAAGAATAATGCTCATATCAGCACCAATGATGGTAGTAATTTTAATCCCACTTATCGTTTTGTTAACCCCGCTTCTTTCGGACCCTCTACTATTTTAAGCTCTAAAGACGAAGGCCGCGTTTATCTCACCAGCACTCAATATAAAGGCGGTGTTGTCTATAGTGATCAGAACGGGGCTCCAGGTACCTGGATAGTTGATTCTTTTGCAAAGGGTTTCTCCAATCCCGCCTTCATTACATCATTTACCGAGCTGGCTAATGATAGTGTAATAGGATACGACGCCCTCAATCACAGGATATTCTACAAAGCCGGCAAAAACAGGCCATGGGTAGAAAATATAATAAGCACCGGTTCAACTAAATTGCCAACTAACGGCTTCTTTTTCTTAACACATTTCAACAATACAATTGTTGCTCTTGATTTCTTAGGTATAAATGGCGCCTGGTATAGCAACGACCTTGGTGTTACCTGGGCTCAATATAAAGGGCTTCCTATTCGCTCATTGCGTTGTGGAAATGCACCTTTCGACCAGGTATTGCTTGTTGGCACCGATTCTTTGGGTATTTATATGCTTAATCCTTCTACCAATACCTTTACCTCTGCCAATGCGGGATTAAGCGTCAATCCAGTTGTGAACGGCATCGTAGGCAAAGAACAGATATATAAAACAGGTGGTACAGTACAATACATTTACATTGCTACTAACAAAGGGCTTTATCGCAGCCAGGACCTGGGTAATAACTGGGTGATGGTACAACCGGGCAATTACGTAGATATTTATTAGTCTTCCTCTATATCAGGACCAAGTAATTCATTCAGGTCGCGCCGCTGTTTTTTAGTGGGGCGACCTGTGTTGCTTTGGCGCTTTCCCGTGTAGAAGCTGGTGCGCAGGCGCTGGTTTAGCAACTGGTCTTCTTCTGTTGTGAGGTCCACATAGTGTTTTACGGCTTCTTCATAGCCTGCCCTGTTGTGGAGCAGCCCGGTTACTTCTATGGTCCAGCGGCGATCGGGGGTTTTTATATCATACCTGTCGCCTATGGCTATTGTTTTTGCTGCTTTTACAGATACACCGTTCAGCTTCACTTTGCCGTCCTCACAGGCTGCAGATGCCAGCGTGCGTGTCTTGAATATTCTAATGGCCCAGAGATATTTGTCCAGTCTCAGTTTCACATTATCCATACTGTAAATTAAAAAAAGTAATGTCAACAAAATCTTAATACCTCCCCTAATATCAAAAATCTATATAGCAAATACTTTGGGTAGCGCAAAAACACTTTACTAATTTTACTCCATGCACAATCTTGTCGTTTTCGCATCGGGCAGGGGGAGTAATGCCGCTGCCATCATTGAATATTTTAAACAAAACGGTCTTGCCAAAATAGCTCTCATCGTTAGCAATAAAGCTGATGCGGGTGTGATAAACATAGCTGAAAATGAGCATATACCTTTTCTTATTGTGGACAAGCAATCGTTTCATGAAACGCTATTGCTGGACCAACTACAATCTTACAAGCCCTCATTTATAGTGCTGGCGGGCTTCCTGTGGAAGATACCGGATCATATCATACAGACATTCCCTGATCGTATCATCAATATACATCCTGCCTTATTACCTAATTATGGAGGAAAAGGTATGTACGGGCATTATGTGCATCGCGCAGTGCTTGGCGCTAAGGATGCAGAATCGGGCATTACCATACATTACGTGAACGAAGTGTATGATAGCGCCAATATCATATTGCAGGCAAGATGCAAGGTGCATGAGGATGATACTGCAGATACACTTGCGGGGCGCATTCATAGTTTAGAACATTTTTATTATCCAAGGGCTATTGAGTTTTTGTTATCGAATAAGGATGCACAAACAGAGTAATATCTAATTTATGGCGCATGGTACTGAATTTCAAGGTATAGCTGGGTTGTATAGCGACTACAGACCGTCTTATCCTGCTGCAATGATCGATGCTATAGCACGGTATACCGGCATTGATAATGATGCAAAGCAGAATGGCGCAGTGATCATAGACGTTGGTTCAGGTACAGGAATATCTACAAGGCTGCTCAGGGAAAGATTTGACGCCGCTGTTACTGTGCTGGGCCTGGAACCTAATGATGATATGTACACCACTGCTGTCAGCTTTCCAGGTAGCTACAAAAACCTTGCTTACCTGCATTGTGCTGCTGAAGATCTGCCATTTAAAGACAACACTGTTTCAGGCGTAATGGCGGCACAGGCAGTACAATGGTTCAACCGGCCGATGTTCTATAAAGAAGTATCACGTGTGCTTAGGCCTAATGGCTTCTTTGCCCTATTGCAGAACAACCGTGATTGGGAGAGCGATGCTTTTCTTGCGGCTTATGAGGAGCTGCTTGAAAAATATAGCCCCGGCTACTCGAGACACTACAGGTCCTTTGATCTGCCACAGGAAATGAAAAGCATTAATGGCATGACAGCTTTTGAAACCCACAATGACAGCTGGAAAAGAACCATATCGAAAGATGATTTTTTAGGCTTTGCCATGTCTTCTACTAAGGTGCAGGCTGCAATGAAAAATGCAGGGGCGGAATATATCAAAGAACTTATTTTACAATTAATAAAAGAACAAACAGGAGACTCAAATACTTTTAAGATCGCTTATAAGACTGAGCTATTCCTGGTGAGGAAAATGTAGTGCACAATACAATAAAGTAATTTTTGTACACTCCAATTAACTCAATAATTACAATCCTGAATAAAGCTCATACTATATTTCCCTTTGCTCTCGCTGTTTCTTCGCACTCATAATGTCATCCCAAACGAAGCCTTGTTTATCACACTTATGCATTGTCATCCTGAACGGAGCCTTGGCTTGTGCGATAGTCGCGCAGTGAAGGATCTCACTAATTGAGGGCAAAACTTAATATCAACGCAGCTCTCCTTTTCGTACTCAATATCAAATAAACGTTCTCCTTGAGTGGAGCCTTGGGCCTTGTGCAATAGCTGCGTAGTGAAGGATCTCCTTAATCAAGGCATAGCAATGAAACAAAACGGTCATTATACTAACCGCATTAAGAGTCTTTCTTAAATTCTTTTATTTTTCTATAAATGATCAACAACCACATAATTCCCAAAAGAGCAACAACCACACCAAATAAAATATCAAAAACAAACTTTAATATCAATCCCCAAACGACTATAGCTATAGCTATACTAATTGCTGAGTTTACCTTAAGTCTAACTTTCATTATTTAATTTGACAGTAATTTAAAAAGAAATTTATTGCTTAATAAATTTTCTAAAAGCACTAATTATTTGAAAAAGAAAATATGCTACAATAACGCGCTCTATAAAGTCCAAAAAATAAATAACTCCATTTGAATTATTTGCTTCACCAAAAATATTTGTGCTATGTGTAGGATTTAGTATTTCAAACCATAATTTCAATTCGTTATAAAAAATTACTTTCAATGTAAGGGATATATCATGCTGTGAGAAGCTTGGCTTCAAAAGTATATTTGGATTTACACATAGTGCGATCGGAACATAAATTATAAATGACAATGACAATAACAATAGTGTAGGTTTTAACCAATTTTGGCCAAAATTATTAGATTGACTAATCCACAATATTAATTTGTCAACGATAGTCCCTTGTCTATTGTATTTTAAAAATTTTCTATAATTATGCATTTCCCACCGTTGGAATTCAAGAGCTTGTGGCTTATCTCCGTTCATTTCCATTGCATATTTTAACTGCCTATATATTTCCCTGACTGATTGGAAGTCCGAAGCAAGTATTTTTTTCATATTTTTTATCGCTTCTTTGTTTTTTCTGTGTCGTTTTATTAATTGTCGTCTTGCTTTTTCGTCAACATGAATTTTCTCTTTTGAAAACCATTCTATATTTGAAGTAATTATTTCGGATAAAACAACATCTTGGATAGTCATTGAATCAAATGTGTTAAAAGACATTTGATAAAACTGCGCTTTTCCCAAATTTGATTGGCTAATAAAAGCTACGCTTTTTCTATAAACCTTTACATCAGTATCAATCCAGGTATTATTTGATGCCCTGACATTAGAAAATACTAATTCTGCATTATTGAAAAAGTGTATTATGTTCAATTCATTAATTAAAGCATATTCAATTATTACATTGGTTTTTGTACTAAAACCTGAAAGGCGTAGCATACGTACATCAATATGTCTTAATGTAATGTCACCTTGCAACATAGCAGAGAAATTGATGTTGATAATATCAATTTGCGCCTGTTTTATTAAGTCTCTAGAATCTTCGCCATCTAGATAAAACCCATTCTTGAATTCTGTACTTTCTAGGTGAATTGTGTTGAGTTTTTTCTTCTCTCCTTGAGTTGAATTACTAAGCTCAATTATGAAATACTTTTTAAAAATTCCTCCGTTGATAGTTAAGGTACCAGAATCCTCTATGTCTTTTAAAATAACTTCGTTTTCACAAGTGTTATTATAAAAAGTAATCCCCGATCTATAACTACCATTCTTAATAAAAACTCTTTCGTTAAAAGTGCTTTTGTTAAATAAAAGCCTTTCTGTTACAATATCTTCGAATCTTACGAATGCATTGATATTACATGAGACTAAATCGACTCCAAAATGTGAACTTAAATTAAAAATATCAAAAAAAATGTTGACACTTGTATCTTCGAATTTTAAGCTTTCATGTATAATTTTTGATTTTTTGATGGAAATGCCTTTTTCCATAACACAATTAAGAAATCGTAAATCTCGTTCGATTGTTATTTCATTAATAGAGATTTCTCCTTTAAATAAGCAATCTTTAAAACCTATATTTCTGTTGTCTGTGTTAAAATTATTATCAAAACCAGTTGCATCAACATTATTTAGAATTAGCGGAGCTCTAAACTTACAATTGATAAATTCAATACCAATGTTCAAAGAAATATTTGAAATAGAAAATTCCTGTAAAAATTCGACGTTTTTGAAACAGACCCATCGGCTTTGATAATTAGCCGATGTTATATCAACTCTATCAGTAACGATACAATTAATGAATGTTTGAGTACTATTAAGTACGTTAATTATGGGTACAATATCAGCATGAAAAGTAATATTATTCATATTAAATAATGCACAAACTTAATATTTTTAAAAAAATTAAGGTATTTGCATATTAACACATGAAAAGTTTTCACTTCATTGACTATTTTCTATCATTATCCCAAATCTGTATAGTCATTATACACTTACAGCATAATCATAAAAATTCAATTTTTTCATCTCTACGTTCCTGCTCAATTTTGCTTTAGCCACAATTAATGGCTACAAAAGTATAACCCTCATGGAACCCCAATCACCACAACAAGAAGTAGCTCGAACCCTCTACTTCATGACAGATAAAACACAGGAAGAGATAGCCGCTATGGTTGGTGTCAATCGCCGCACCGTCTGGCTATGGAGTAAAAAAGCAAGTGGCGCGAGATAAAGCTCGCTGCTCGCAATGCCCCGGCAGCAATAGCCGAAAACCTGTACACACAACTGGTCAGTCTCACAGGCTATATAAAAGAGCGTGAACAGAATTATCCCACATTGCACGAAGCAGAAACCATTCGCAAAATGGTAATGAGCCTTTGCCAGCTCAATCATCGGCTAACGTTGGGAGAGAACATACAAATGCTCACCAACTTCATCAGCCACATCTCAAAAACCGATCTCAAGTTTAGCCAGGAAATAGCTTTGGCCGCTGATGGCTATATCAGGAAAAAGGTCACAGTGGAAGGCGACCATCCCACTCACATAGATTACGATACCGCCGATCATCTTTTTACAGGATCAGAAGAAGAAAATACCACATTCACAATCGATGAGTCAGAATACCCAATGTGATAACGATGTGATACAAAAGTGATAACATGCGATATAATGAGATGATCAGAAAAACTTTAATAAATCAGTAAAATCAAAGCTTTCATCAACAATTCACTAACAACAATATCACATCTCAATTTTTTATAAAAATGAGATAACAAACCAAAAGTTCTTTGAATTTTATTTTGCACAGGCGGCAGCTGGTAGATGTTCCAGTTCTTCGGCGCGCTTTTTATTTAACAGGCTTTCAGCAAAAAGGAGGTAGGTGTATGCGTCTTTAAAGTTGGATATGTAGCCGAACGAAATGCGAACAGCCCCTCTTCGTTTGCCTACAAAATCTATAAGGTCGCGATAGTTTTTGGAACCGCTTTTATCGAAGTAGTCCTTCAGCTCTTTTTCTTCGAAGGCATGGTAGGTCTCATCTATGCCGGGGTTGCAAAAACAGCCTGTACGGAGAGAAATATTCCGGGCATTGGCCATCTGCTCTATTTCCAGGAAATCGTACATATCGCCATCCTCATCGTAAAAATTCATTGCGATAGTGCCGCCACGATCTGTGGTATCCTGCGGGCCGTATATTTTTACAAGGCGATCACCATTATCGTGATGCAGGCTTTGCAGCTGTTGCAGTGCCCAATCTGTGAGGCACTCTATGCGCTTACCAATGCTTTCTATTCCGATGCTTTCTATATGCTTCAGGCCAATTTCGATAGCAGGAATATCCAGGTAGTTGATAGTGCCATCTTCGAACATTGCCTGTCCATTGTCGTACGAAAAGCCATCGCCCTGCACAGATACAATAGATACCGTACCACCTGCAAACCAGGGGCGCCTGAGCTTAGCGAATGCAGTATTGCGTATGAGCAGACAACCAAGGCCGGTGGGATAACCGAATATTTTATAAAACGAGATAGCGACAAACTCGGGTTTGTAAATGCTCAGGTCGAGCTTGTTGGATGGTACAAAAGCAGCAGCATCGAGCAGCACATCCCAACCTTTTTGCTGTGCTATGTTGATCCATTCCAAATCGTGCTTTACACCTGATACGTTGGATTGTGCAGGGAAGGCAAACAACTTATTCGCACCGGAAATATGCTGATCGAGGTTTTCCATCAGCTTTTCGGCATCCAGACGCAGATCCTCTTTACGGATAGGTGTGTAATTGAATATAGCGCCTTTGTTACGCGCAAATTCACGAATGCCGTTTACAGAGTTATGATTGTCGAATGTGAGCAGGTAGTGATCGTCTTTTTCGAAGGGGTAAGCTTCGCCCAATAGCTTTAATGCACCGCTTGCATTTTGCGTGAATACACATATATATTCATCAGGGCTGGCATTAAAATAGCTTAGCACACACTTCCTGGCAGCTTCGGTAACCTCGGTAGCTTTTACGGAAGTGGGATTGGATGAATGCGGATTTCCAAATACGCCGTTGATCAACTTTTGGGAATGTTCGATGATCTGCTTTTTAGCATACAGTCCGCCCCCTGTGAAATCGATATAAGTATGTCCCTGTTCGTCGAGCCTTGAAAACTCTGTTGCACGTAAAGCATCTATGTGTGCTGTATCGAGGTAGGCGTTATGACTGCTTATAAAATCGGCGTAGGCAGCCCCAAGAACCGCCTCCAATTCTTTACTTAACATTATGCTTTTTTAAAAGACTATTAAAGTTAAGAAATTGAGACGAATTTTAATAGAATTTATTTGTAAAACACTAAAGGTATATTTGCTATATAAAACAACAACCATGAATACTTCGGACAACAAAAACGAAATATTTCCTTTAGGAGAAAAAGCCGGGGCAGATTATTTTACAGGAAATGCCTGGGTAAAGTATCTTATTACCGCAGACGATATGTTTAATACTTCAGTGGGCAATGTGGTGTTCGAGGCTGGCGCAAGAAACAACTGGCATACACACCCCGGTGGACAGATATTAATTGTAATAGATGGTGTGGGCTATTACCAGGAAAAAGGCAAGCCGATACAAGTAATAAAAAAAGGGGACGTGGTACAAATCTATCCTGATGTGGTGCACTGGCACGGCGCATCGCCAGACAGCACTATGACGCATATAGCCATCAATACACACACGGAAAAAGGAGTTGTGGACTGGCTGGGGCCTGTGAGTGATGAGGAATATAATAGCAAATAAGAAAGCCGCTATTGCAGCGGCTCTTAATTATTTTTCTGTCTGTTTTTCTATTCCAATTTATTACACGCCTACCATCAACGGCATAAGCAACATGAGCACATCTTCATTCTCTGTTTTTTCCATGGGGCGGAAGATACCTGCACGTGTGGGTGTGCTTAGCTCTACCTGTATCTCTGCGCCATCGAGATTGTTTATCATTTCAATCATGAGCTTCGCATTGAAAGCTATTTTCATATCCTCGCCACTATATTGGCAGCTAAGCATTTCCTTGCCTTCGTATGAGAAATCTATATCCTGTGCGCTTACCTGCAAGGCATTGCCATTAATATCAAGCACTACCTGGTTGGTAGTTTTGTTTGCGAAGATGCTTACACGGCGCAATGCACTAACGAAATCTGTACGGCTGATAGTGAGCTTGTATGGATTGTCGACAGGAATAACTGCTTTGTAATCGGGGAAGCGTGCATCTATGAGGCGGCAGCTAAGGCTGAGCTTGTTGCTGCTGACAAACAGGTGGCTACTATTGTAAGAAAGCTGCAATGGTGTTTCATCAGCAGGAAGTGTGGCGCGTAGCTGTTGCAATGGTTTTTTGGGCACTACAAAACCATCCTGTGAAGGACAAAGAATATCGTTGCGACGGAACTGAACGAGGCGGTGCGCGTCGGTAGAAACAAAAGTGATATTATCGGCGGCCAATTCAAAGTACACACCTGTCATGGCAGGGCGTAACGTATCTATGCTGACTGCAAATAATGTTTTGTTGATGCTCTCTATCAAAGCGATAGAAGGCATAGTGAATGATGTGGTTTCTCCCGGAGCCGGCTCTTTCGGAAAATCGTCGGCCTTTTCGCCACCAATGCGGTATTTACCCACATCGCTTGACATTTCTATTCCAAGATCCTGCTGATTGATATTGAAGGTAATGGGCTGTTCAGGCAGATTCTTGAGATAGTCCATCAATATTTTAGAAGGAATACAAATCCGGCCATCGCCCTGGGCATCATTCACGTCCATTTGTATGCGCATCATTGTTTCCAGATCGGTAGATGTGAGCGTGAGCGTATTCCCTTTCAGCTCGAAAAGGAAATCTTCCAATACAGAAAGCACTGTATTTGCACTGATAACGCCGCTGATCTGCTGCAGGTTTTTTAATAACGCCGTGGACGTAACGATGAATCGCATTGGGGAGTTTGTTTGGTAACAAAGATATTTGAATTGCCGAATTACTCAAACAATTCAAATTTGGCAATTTGACAATGAGGCAATTTGATAATGTGGAAATGTTGATAACTTGGCAATTAGAATTCGACAATGTGCCAATTCTAAATGTTTTTTGGCGAATTTGGTTGAGGTTGCTTTTTTAGGAATAATATTTTTTACGATATTGTATTGCCGGCGGCCCACATTTTAGCGTTTTGTATTTTTACCTATTACTAACAGATGAGCTGGTTAAGCAAAATTTTCAGTAAAAAGGAAGAAAACGAGGAAGAGAAGCGGAACGGCGGCCATGTGTCGTCGGAAGCATCTTCTATTGCCAGCCCATTTGAGGGGCTGGATGGTATTCGTTTCGGGCGATACAGCGACAACAATAAATCGTATAAAAAAACGAAGTGCTGGTATGAATCGGAAGATCTTTTTAAAGAAAAGAGATATAATGAGGCCTTAGAGGCATTGTTTGAATACATGAAGGATGATAAAGAGGATAATGTGTCCTTTCACAAAAATGGGGATAGCTCTTTTACATTTGATATAGCGCAGGGTTCGAAAATGGTGCATGGGGAATGTGACGGACAGCGATTGATAGCGCGTGTGCCACTAGCTGTAATGGATACGCCAAACACAGCTGTAATGCGCCGCCTGCTGGAGCTGAATTACAATCTATACTATGCCAGAACAGCAATGGATGCATATAACCTGCTTTACATGTTGTTTGATACGGATATTGCCTCTGCCACGCCCAATAAGCTTTATTACGGGCTGCGTGAGCTTGCTACCAAAGCAGACAGGCAGGATGACCTGCTACTTGCGGACTTTACCTCGCTAAAACCTGCAGGAACGGAACATATAAAACCTGTAAGCGAGCATGAGCTGGATGTGAAATATCAATACCTGAGAAAATGGACAGAAGATACGCTGAGACGTGTGGATGAGCTGAACCAGGATTCATTTTCGGGGGCTATCGCTTATTTACTGCTCACCTTGATATATAGGATAGATTTTTTGATAACCCCGCAAGCAAAATTTTTGACCGAGCTGGAGAAAACAAGTGGACTATACTGGGATAAGAAAGAGGAAACCGCCCTTGTGGAGCGAAACCAGATGATGAAAGAGGCTGTAAAGAAATTTCTGAATATAAGTAAGCAGGAATTTGCAGCAAGTATATATCGTGTAAAAGATTCATTTGCCATCAGCACGCCACCGAAACTGGAAAAAGTAAAAGAGCATATCGTTAATGCAAATAAAGACTCTTACTGGTATGTAGATAATAAATACACCGATATAGGAATAACGCTAAACGAATACGGCATGCTATACAACCAGTTCATCTACAGCATGCCGCGGGTAATGACCGACCTTACTACCATTTACATGGCAGTTTTGCATCCGGATTATTTTGCAGAACTAGGTATGAAGACACCCCTACATCATAAAGAAACAAAGCATTTTGAAAAACAATTGATAGAAAAAGCCGTAGACGAAGCGCTGGATCAATTTAAGGATAAATATGCAAGCATGAAGTGGAAGCATGATCGTACAGAATATGACAGCCTTTTTGATTTTGGCATTAGCTTCAGCGAGCAGATGGCTAACCTAAACCTGGAAACAAAACGGTAGATGAGCATTCAGGAGACCATAGAAAAATATCAGAATACGGTGGTGCAGATCGCTACCAAATCCGGTACGGGGACTGGTTTTTACCTGCTGGATTATGATCTTATCGTTACTAACAACCACGTGGTGCGGGATAACAAGAAGGTAACCGTGAAGAGCCGTACATTTACCAAAAGGCTCGCTAATGTGGTATTCTGGGATGAAAAATACGACCTGGCATTCCTGATGCCGCCGCTGGATATGCACAATTTGCCTGAATTGAGATTGGGTAATTACGATACACTGAAAGGTGGCGATATGGTGATAGCTATCGGGCATCCTTATGGACTGAATTATACAGCTACACAGGGCGTAATATCAAAGGTGGATAGAGTGCAACAGGGAATTAAATACATACAGATAGACGCTGCTATTAACCCCGGGAATAGCGGTGGCCCGCTGGTGAATGAAAACGGGGAAGTGGTAGGGATAAACACTTTTATCATAAAAGGGGGAGACAATCTTGGGTTTGCCCTGCCAGTGAGCTATCTGCGGGATGCTTTGGAGCAATATAGGCCTATAAGAGGAGAAGTGGCGATAAGATGCCCATCATGCAGCACGCTGGTGACGGAACAAACACTGGAGGAAGGACAATATTGCCCAAACTGCGGTACCAAAATAGATTTCCCTAAAAAGGGTGAACCGGAAGAAAGCCCTGTATCGGGCATTGCTAAAACGATAGAAGAAATATTAGAAAAACTGGACTATAATAAGGAGCTGGCGCGCAACGGACAAAACAGATGGGAGGTAGAAAGCGGGTCGGCAAAAATTAAGGTCAATTACAATCCCGAGAATTATTTCATTATCAGCGATGCCTTTTTATGCAAGTTGCCTAAAACGGGTATTAAAGAATTATATAGCTATCTCCTCAAAGAAAACTTTAAGCTGAAAAGTAAACTATTCAGTTTGCATGGAGAAAATATTGTATTAAGCAGCCTGATATATGATCTTGATCTAAGTGTAGAAAGTGGAGAGACAACATTCAGGGAGCTTTTTGAACAGGCGGATTATTATGATACTTTACTTGTAGAGAAGTATAATTGCCAACCTATACTCGAGGAGCATTAATTTTAGTAAACCTTTAGGTTATTTAGCAGTCAAAGAGCCGAAGGAATAATTACTTTTGGCGGATAATTTATATTTATAATTTATTGATTGAATTTTTGAAACACTAAAACAAACAACTTAGGTGGGATTTTTTAAACAGATAGCTACAACATCTTTTTTAGTAATAGCGGCATTCACTACAGTAACATATGTAGCTTGTAATAAGGATAAATGCGGAGGCACTACCTGCCAGAACGGAGGAACCTGTATAGAAAACAAATGCGTTTGCTCGACCGGCTACAACGGGAGCGATTGCGGGACATCGTGGAGCACCGAATATACCGGTACATACAGCTGTACGCAAACATGCAGGCCATCTACTACTCCAGGCACATGGACAAGTTCTGTTACTACCTACGCAAACAGTGCGGAAGATACTGTTGTGATCTCCAACTTTGGCAATAGCGGCATGAACGTAAATGCGGGTGTGGATAGCAGTAACCATATATACATATTGCCAAGTGACAATGCAGGAAATACAGGCAATGGCAGCGGTAGCTATAACACAAGCAATAATACGCTGACAATCAACTATACAAGCGGTGGTGGGGTGGTTTGCACTATGGTAATGACCAAACAATAAGAATATTATCTCTTTTTTATAATGTGTGTTAAAATAAGAAGAGCGGCGCATATACGCCGCTCTTCGCTTTTATACTTACTAAATTAAATTATTCTGCTTGTGTTGCAGGCTTTTTAGCCGGGGCCTCTTGTATTGAAAATACGATCTTCTTTTCGTCGTCGCTATAATCTGCAACTACATTGTCACCTTCTTTGATCCTGTGATTGAGAATTTCTTCTGCCAGCGGATCTTCGAGATATTTCTGTATAGCGCGATGCAACGGACGGGCACCGAACTGCTGATCGTAACCCTTTTCCGCAATGTACTTTTTGGCACTTGCAGTAAGCTCCAGTGCGAAACCCAGTGTATTCAACCGTTTCATTACATCTTTCATAATGATGTCTATGATCATGTTGATGTGTTCTTCGGTCAATGAGTTGAAGATGATCACATCATCAATACGGTTGAGGAACTCAGGAGAGAAAGTACGCTTCAATGCTTTCTCAATAACACTGCGATTGATATCTTCGGAGCTGGTAGATTTAGCAGCGGTAGTAAAGCCAACACCTGCACCAAAATCTTTCAACTGGCGAGCACCAATATTTGATGTCATTATTATGAGCGTGTTCTTGAAATCAACCTTGCGGCCTAAACCGTCGGTAAGCTGACCATCATCAAGCACCTGTAAAAGAATATTGAAGATGTCGGGGTGAGCTTTTTCTATTTCATCGAGCAACACTACAGAGTAAGGCTTACGGCGTACTTTTTCTGTAAGCTGACCACCTTCTTCATAACCAACATATCCCGGAGGCGCACCAATCAAACGGCTTACAGAGAATTTCTCCATGTATTCACTCATATCCACACGGATCAATGCAGCATCACTATCGAACATATAACGAGCAAGCGCACGAGCCAATTCTGTTTTACCTACGCCGGTAGGGCCAAGAAATATAAATGAGCCAATTGGTTTTCTTGGATCTTTTAATCCTACACGGTTGCGCTGGATGGCTTTTACTATTTTAGAAATAGCTTCGTCCTGTCCTACTACCGCGCCTTTCAGGTCTTCACCCATACGACGCAGCTTAGCGCTTTCTGCTTCCACCATCCGCATTACAGGAATGCCGGTCATCATGCTCACTACTTCAGCAATATTTTCTTCGTGTATCGGGTAGCGCTTATTCTTTGCTTCTTCCTCCCATTCTGTTTTAGCACGATCTAATTCTTCTCCCAATCTCTTTTCCTTATCACGAAGCGAAGCGGCTTCTTCAAAACGCTGGCTCTTAACCACTTTATTCTTTTCCTGCTTAATATCTTCGATCTTCTTTTCGAGCTCCAGTATATTCTGAGGTACGTTGATATTTTTTAAGTGTACACGTGCTCCAACTTCGTCCATCACATCTATTGCTTTATCAGGCAATAGGCGATCAGTCATATAACGGTCGCTGAGCTTAACGCAGGCTTCGATAGCTTCTGCATCATAAGTTACGTTATGGAAATCTTCGTATTTAGAACGTATGTTATTCAGTATTGTAATTGTTTCTTCCACACTCGGCGGTTCGATCATCACTTTCTGGAAACGACGATCTAAAGCTCCATCCTTTTCGATGTACATACGGTATTCATCCAGAGTGGAAGCACCAATACATTGGAGGTCACCACGAGCAAGAGCAGGCTTGAATATGTTGGAAGCATCGAGTGAGCCGGAAGCACCACCTGCACCAACTATAGTATGTATTTCATCGATAAACAAGATAACGTCACGGTTCTTTTCCAGTTCGTTCATGATCGCTTTCATGCGTTCTTCGAACTGACCACGATATTTTGTACCGGCTACAAGAGCAGCCAAATCAAGGCTAATTACACGCTTGTCGAATAGAACACGGGAAACTTTACGCTGAACAATCCGTAACGCAAGCCCTTCAACGATAGCTGTTTTACCAACACCCGGTTCGCCAATAAGAATGGGGTTGTTTTTCTTACGACGGGAAAGTATTTGTGATACACGTTCAATTTCTTCCTCACGGCCAACAATGGGGTCTAAGTTCCCCAATTCGGCAAGCTTGGTGATATCTCGACCAAAATTGTCCAGAACAGGAGTTTTGGATTTAGTATTACCGGCCTGGCGTCTTTGTTGCTGGAACTGTTTTCTTTCATCGTCGTCATCAAATTCTTCGGAACCAGGATCGCTTCCGTAATCTGCTTTAGGATTTTCGCCCTGCAGTATGCTTAATTCATTCTTAAACCGCTCGTAATCAACATCATATTGATGTAGTATTTGGGTGGCTACATTTTCTTTATTCTTTAAAATAGAAAGCATAAGATGCTCGGTTTCAACAGTTGCACTTTTTAATGCCTTTGCTTCAAGCACAGTGATACGAATCACCTTTTCTGCTTGTTTAGTAAGAGGCAGGCTGTTGATGTTAGCTACAGCCTTATTGTTCTTGTCTTTAATGGCCAGTTCCAGTTCTTTGCGGAGATCAAAAAGATCTACCTGCATGCTTTGTAATACACGCACAGCCAGTCCATCACCCTCGCGGATGAGTCCCAGCAGCAGGTGTTCCGTACCGATAAAGTCATTGCCCAACCGCAAGGCCTCTTCGCGGCTGTAAGAAATGATCTCTTTTACTTTCGGTGAGAAATTCGAATCCATGTATGTTTATTCCTTGTTTTAATTATTAAAATTAGTGATTTTAAGAGGTAGATTATTATTACGTTTAGCTATAAGCACATTAAAATTTATCTTTTCCCTTACTTAAATATACGAAAGAAAATGTAGCGCGGAATTGTTATTTTTAAGGTTTCGGTTAACATTGCGGTTACATATTCTTAACATTAAGCTTTTATATGGAATTCAAAATTGATACCAAAACAACTTATACTCATATAACGCCGATCGCAAACCTTTTAGATGCTAAATTGACAGAGAGCATTAGACAAAAATGGGAGCAATTGCGGCAAAGAGGCAGTCATAATCTAATTGTTGACTTACAAAACTGTATCAATGCGGATAAGATGGCATTTGAAAAGCTAAAACAGCTTCATGAAGATCTTTACGATGGAGGAAACTCTTTAGTATTTACCGGTTTGCAGGATAACCTGGCTGATGAACTAAAGAACACGAACATAAGCAACGAACTAAATATAGCCCCGACTATAGAAGAAGCTGTGGATATAATAAACATGGAAATACTGGAGCGGGACCTTTTTAATGAAGAATCATAAATAAAATTGCCCGAATTTCTGCAACGGATGATTTTTTTATAATTATATGCTATAAATTACCCGATCGAAATTAATAGAAGATTAAACAGGAATGAAAGTAACGATACTGGGTAACAATTCGGCATTACCCGCTTTTGGCAGGCATCCTTCGGCACAGGTGGTTTCAGTATACGGAGAATTAATATTGCTTGATTGTGGAGAAGGGACGCAGGTGCAAATGCAGCGATTTGGATTACGGTGGCGCAAATTGCAGAATATCTTCATAAGTCATTTGCATGGAGACCATTATTTTGGTTTGCCAGGTCTTATAAATAGTATGAGCCTATTAGGGCGTGTATTGCCATTGCATCTTTGGGCACCTGCTGAGCTGCAGCCCATCTTACAAAGTATATTGGATGTAGCAGACACTAAACTATCTTATCCTTTCTTTTTTCACCCATTGCCGGAAGGAACAGAATTGCTTGTAGATAATGAGCTATATAGTGTTACCTGCTTCCCGGTAAACCATAAAATATTCTGTCACGGCTTCCTGATAGAACGGAAAACAAAGGGAAGAAAATTGCTGCCAGATAAATGCCGTGAATATGAAATACCTGCTTATTTCTACGACAGGCTAAAGGAAGGAGAAGACTATACCCGGCAAGACGGGTTTGTAGTAAAAAATGAATGGGTGACAGAAAACGGCCCTTCCCGGAAAAAATATGCCTATTGCGCAGACACGATCTTTACAGATACATTTATTCCTGTAATAAAAGATGCAGATACCATATACCACGAATGCACCTACCTGGAAAAAGATGCTGAAAAGGCTACAGCGCGTTTTCATAGCACTGCAAGTCAGGCCGCACAAGTGGCAAAGATGGCCAATGCAAAACAATTATTATTGGGGCATTTTTCATCCAAGTACAGGGAACTGGAACCATTTAGAGAAGAAGCAATCCCAATCTTCCCAAATACTCAAGTAACTATTGAGGGGACGGCGTATGAGATATAACAGAAATTATTTTTTGTTTAGGTAATGGTGATGTAAAGCACCTGTTATTTTATTGTACGCTACTTTTGCATCCAAATTCATAACAGTGGAAGTTACACATAAGAGAAAAGCTGTAGCATACTGGCTCCTGGCGGGTGTATTCATGATCATTGTGCAAACCGTGCTTGGAGGAATTACAAGATTGACAGGCTCCGGACTTTCAATGACAGAATGGAACCCTATAATGGGTGCAATACCCCCACTCAACCAGCATCAATGGAATGACGCATTTAATGGGTACAAACAAATAGGGCAATATAAATACCTGAACAGCGATTTCACTTTAGCCAATTTCAAATTCATCTTTTTCTGGGAATGGTTTCACAGGGTGTGGGCAAGATTACTGGGAGTAGTATTCATAATCGGGTTTGTTTACTTCCTTGTAAAGAAATATTTTGATAAAGAGATGATCGGGCCCTTTATCATTCTATTCCTGTTAGGCGCATTGCAGGGGGCTATAGGGTGGATAATGGTAGCAAGCGGACTAAATGATACACACCTGGCCGTTGACCATATAAAACTTGCACTACACTTTGTATCAGCAATGATACTTGCCTGCTATACATTATGGTTTGCATTGCAGCTACTAATACCTGAAGAAAAAAGAATTACCAGCAAAGGCTTATTCAATTTCACGATAATCTGCATAGCACTGCTATTTGTACAATTAGTATATGGGGCATTTATGGCAGGGCTAAAAGCCGCAATGTCCGCACCAACATGGCCTACAATAAACGGGATGTGGATACCCGGGAATATGCTGCAAAAAAGCTTTATAAATGATCCGATCAATGTGCATTTCGTACATAGAACGATCGCCTATCTCTTATTTACATTGCTTATGTTCTGGTTTGGGAAAGCGAGCAAAGTAGCAAAACAGCAACCGAATAATGTGCTGATAAAGACACGGTGGTGGCCATTTGTACTTGTTTTTACACAAGTGTTACTGGGAATATTTACCGTACTTAGCGCACCAACAATTGTATTCAGAAAATTCGGACAATACCAGATACTTGCAGAAACCCACCAGGTGGTAGCAATGTTTTTACTGATGTCATTAATAATAAATCTATACTGCATTAAACGAGTAAAAGCTTAATAATGTTATTAAAACAAATGAGCGCTCTTAGCTGGCATCTCTTTTTTGCGATTGAAAAAAATCGTAGATTGAATTTAAATGCCGAGAGCACGTAAGCAAAAAGCAATACTGCAAACTACCTGGCAGCGCGCTAAAAATGTGTTGAAGAATATTTACTACTTCCTGCCGATACAATTAGTATTGCTCCATTTCCGTAAATACCAATTACTGCTTATATTCTGGTTTATATTAGCCGCAACTATTACAGGGCATTTCGCACAGCATTTTGGAGCAGCTTCACTTTTTTTATCACCGGAGTATCTAGGCAATTTTAATTACATAAGCATGTTCCTGCTGGGAGGGGCAATGGGTGTATATATAATGGGATGGCATATTACTACCTTCATCATACATGGACACAGGATACCCTACATGGGTGCAGCAAAACAAACCTTTCTTGTTTATTGTATCAACAACTCTATAATACCTATATTGTTCCTTGTTTTTTACTCGATCGTCAGTATACGTTCTGAATTGTATAGTGAACATGCAAAGCCGGGGGATATTTTACAATTGCAAGGCTCCTTTTATGCGGGAATACTGATCATTATCCTGGTATCCTTTGTTTATTTCTTCCGCGTGGGCAGAGACCTGCTAAAAGTTGTGGTATCTAAAATAACCAATCCTTCACGTATACGTGAAATCATACCATACGATACGCTGGATTACGAAATAGACATTATCCGTGCAGACAGCTACTTATCAGAAAATATGAGGATAATGCAATGCTCGGAACTGGAGCATTACCATCCGAGATTACTAAGAACTGTTTTGCGCAGGCATCACAGAAATGCAATTACTGCAACTATTTTCTCTTATATCTTTCTCGTGATATTAGGCATTTTCGGGAGCGTGCCTTATCTGCGTATACCGGCAGGAGCAGGCTTCCTGATACTATTTTCTATTACCATGGGGATTGTAGGTGCTGTAAAATATTTCTTAAAAAGCTGGGAAATCCTTGGATGGGTAATAATCATGCTTATAGCCGGATGGATGGTAAAGCACAAGCTTTTTGACCTGCGAAGCATAGCATACGGTGTAAATTATCATGTGCAGTCAGCACGGCAGCCACAATATAGCTATGACTATTTGCAAAAGCTCTTTACAAAGCAACGATACGAAAAGGATAAAAATACCGAACTGGCAAGACTGGAAAACTGGAAGAAGAAAGTGGATAGCGGAGATAGTAAACCACCACTGGTGGTAGTGACGGTGAGCGGAGGAGGTACCAGAGCAGCCTACTGGACATTCAGATCGCTGCAATATATAGACAGCATGACCCGAGGAAAGCTATTTAAAAATACAGTGCTGATAACCGGGGCATCAGGCGGGATGCTTGGAGCAGCCTACTGGCGCGCGATTCACGATGCCTACAATGAAGGAAAGCTAAATGATCCATACGACAACAAATACCAGGAGAACATAGGCAAAGACCTTTTGAACTCAATTATCTTCTCGATGGTGACAGTGGATCTTATATCGCCATTTAATAAAGTATATGTGAATGGATATGCCTATACAAAAGACCGTGGATATGCAATGGAGCAACAGTTAATAAAGAATACAGATGGGCTGATAGATAAACAAATAGGAGATTACAGGCAAGGCGAGGCGAGCGGCGATATACCACAGATGATCATTAATGGCACTATTATAAATGATGGGAGAAAACTAATGATATCAGCGCAGCCAATAAGCTACCTGACACGACCAGAATATGAACTGAATGATACTGCAGAACCGCAAATAGATGCTATAGATTTCGGCGCTTTTTTTGCCGGAGAAAATCCTTACAACCTGCGCCTTACATCGGCACTACGAATGAATGCAACATTCCCATACATTTTACCTGTTGTGAAACTACCATCGCAACCTGCTATGAATATAATGGATGCAGGACTAAGAGATAATTTTGGAATGGAAACTGCAGACAGGTATCTGTATGTGATTCGTGACTGGATCAAGAAAAATGTAGGCGATGTGATATTTCTTGAAATAAGAGATACCCGTGAGTATGAAGTGAGACCTATCTCTGTCCAAAATGGATTGGGCAACATGCTATATGATCCTCTCTTTGTAATACAGGAAAAATGGGAAGCTTTTCAATCATATTCAGACAGCTATCTGAAGGATTACGCACCGAATGACCTGAATGGCAAATTACATTTTGTGTCATTGCAATTTGTTCCGCAACAGCAAAAATCTGTAGCCCTGAACTTACATCTCACACAAAAAGAAAAAGAAGATCTATATCAATCTATCAATTATTGGGGCAATCAAAGAGCGATCGATACTTTGCTTCAACTGATCAATCATTAATTTGCTTTAGACCAATGCGAAGGGTCGTTGTTTAAAAATTGTTCAGCTGCTACAAGATCATCGTGCAACACCCTGTCATGAGCCATAAATGGTACATGTCCACGGAAATCGCTCCATATTTTTTCCAAAACTACTGATGAGCGATGTGGTCTTCTTAATTCCAAAGCCTGTGCTGCCGTTAATAATTCAATAGCAAGCACACGCTGTACGTTCTGCACCACCCGGTGCAATTTGGTTGCTGCATTAGCTCCCATACTTACATGATCTTCCTGACCATTACTACTTACAATACTATCAACAGAAGCAGGAGTACATAGTTGCTTATTCTGGCTTACGATAGCAGCAGCAGTGTATTGAGCTATCATCAGGCCGCTATTTAACCCTGCCTCCGGAGCAAGAAATGCCGGTAAGCCACGCTGCCCGCTGACAAGCAAATAAGTGCGGCGTTCGGATATATTGGCCAACTCTGCAAGCGCGATAGCCAGGAAATCAAGATGCAAAGCCAAAGGCTGCCCGTGAAAATTACCACCGCTCATTATAGCATCTTCATCGTGAAATACTATCGGATTATCAGTTACAGAATTGATCTCGATCTCTACAACATTTGATACAGTGTCAATAACATCGCTGCTGGCACCATGCACCTGCGGCATGCAACGAAATGAATAAGGATCCTGCACCTGCTCCTTGTGTAATTGCTGGATAGCGCTGCCATCGAGAAGATGTAAAATACGCTGAGCGCTTGCTACCTGCCCTTTGTGGGGCCTTAGCCTGTGAATAGGGTATTGAAAAGGCTCATTTTTTGCCATGAAAGCATCTACAGATAGAGCACCAATAACATCGGCCCAGAATGACAGTCGTTTCGCTTCTATAAGGCTCCATGTGGCATAGCTGCTCATGAATTGTGTACCGTTCAATAATGCAAGCCCTTCTTTAGCAGCAAGTGGTGTAAGTGTCAACCCTAATTGCTGCAGCACTTCAGCAGCTTCTCTTTTTTCTCCTTTATAATTTACCCAACCCTTGCCAAAAAGTGGTAAACTAAGGTGAGCTAAAGGCGCCAGATCGCCGGAGGCGCCCAACGAGCCCTGCTGATAAACAATAGGAAGAATATCGTGATTGTAGAAATCTGCCAAACGCTGAACAATCTCTGGTCTTACCCCACTATAGCCCTGACTTAATCCATGAATTTTAAGTAACAGCATTAGCCGTACAATATCTGCCGGCACCTCATCGCCCATGCCACAGGCATGAGAACAAACGAGATTTTCCTGCAGAGCGGCTAATTCGCCAGGCTGGATGCGAACATTACATAAAGCACCAAATCCAGTATTGATACCATAATAAACATTGCCTGTTTTCAGGATATTATCCAGATAGGAACGATTGACTGTAATGTGCTGAATAGTTTCAGAAGAAAGCTCGATATGGCTATTCTTCCAGTTTTGTAAAGAATCTATGGATATACGCTCAGGTAGTTGCATGCTGCAATAAATTGTAGGCAGCAAATGTACTTATTTAGAAACTATATGAGATACAGCTACTTATTGCTGCGCCTCTCTCTGCATTATATCTTTTTCCACAATCCTATCAAGATCTGTTTCTATATTTCTTTTAAGAGTTTCAGGAGTTATTCTGCCTATTTCCTGATGGTTTTTTATAACGATAATAGTAGGAATGTCGGAAATGTGATATAACTTATGTTCAACATATTTTGTAGTCTTTGCCCGGTCAACACCATACATTTTGTACCCAGACATCGGGTAACCAGTTACCTGCAGCACTTTGTACAATTTAGGGAGCAACGAGTGAGTTTCACGATTCCACGTACCGATAAAGACCACCAACTGGTACTTTGATAAATCTTTTTTCAAATACTTTACGGCTATAGAATCAGGAGTATATTCTGAAGCACCATTCATTAGCCAACTGAAAGAGGGCTGCTTATTAATATCTTCAAAAGTGCATTGTCCCTTATACACCAACTCGTGTGTTTGCTTATCAGTTGAAACATCGTAATCAGATGTGGATTGGGCAAAGGCATTTACACTTATCAACAGGATAATTGCTAAAAACAGATTTTTCATCAGGAAGAAAGTTGGTTTCTTATTGTTAATAATTTGTTCCGAAGTTGTAGTAATGACTGCTTTAAGTCAACAGATTCGACGGTCATTTTTTTACGGTCTTTGAGCCTGGCTTTAGCACCGCTAATGGTAAAGCCCTGTTCCTTAACAAGATTGTAAATAGCACGTATCTCCCTTATCTGATCGGGAGTATATAACCTGTCGCCCTTACGTGTAGTCCGGACTTTAAGGTTAAACTCATTTGTCCAAAAACGAATATGAGAAGTTTTTACTTTGAATAAAGAGGCTACTTCACCAATAGAATAATACTGCTTATCACCTTCCCAGCCCTTCAGAATTTCTGTTTCTTTTTCCGGCTCTTCAGTTACAATAACTTCCTCTGCGGCAACTTTTTCTTTTTTCTTTTTTACAGCACGGCTTTTACCAACAGCAACTATTTGCTCAGGCATAATCTCTTCGCCAAATAATGTAAGTGCCTTTACAGTCATTGATACAAAATAACGAAAAGTTTTTAGAAGCTTTATTTTATACTTTTCGGCGAATTTCCGATGATATAACCTATCATCTTAAGTTATTCGGGGTTTAATAATACTAAATTTTGTATCTAACACTAAATGTTGCCGTTGGAACGTTAATTTTGTAGGGTGATGGCATGATATGTATCACAGCTTTTATCACTATATAAGCATCGAGAATAATGCGAATTCGTTTGTCTATAGGCTGGTTGTTATGTTTATTAACAGGATTTACAATAACTGCCAGGGCAACACATATTGTGGGTGGAGAAGTAACCTATAAATGCCTGGGAGGTAATAATTATGCAATAACTTTGGTGATATATGAAGACTGCCTTACGGGCTTGCCTGAAGCCATCGCAGAAGATGACCCTGCATATATAAGCATCTTTGACGACAATAATACATTGTTCGAGTTTGATTCAATGCGGTTAGCAAAAAAACGCGAGACAGTACCTGCAAATTTCAGCAATTCATGCATCAACAACCCGCCTCCTACTTGCCTGTTTAAAGCAACTTTTACTAAAACGTATAATTTACCTAATGCCACTACCGGATACACCGTGGTATATCAGCGTTGCTGTAGAAATGGAGGTGTACGTAATCTTATTAATCCTGCTGACATCGGGGCAACCTATTATTGCACTATACCTTCAGCCAGCCAGGCCGCGTGTAACAATAGCGCAGTCTTTAAAAATTTCCCGCCTCAGATTATTTGTATAAATAACCCACTGGTATATGACCACTCAGCAACGGATCCGGACGGAGATTCTTTAAGCTATGAATTCTGCCAGGATTACCAGGGCGGATCGGGGAATGATGTGAAACCAACACCCACACCTCCTCCCTTTACCCCTGTTCAATATAACGGTCCTTTTTCTTTTGCAAATCCAATGGGGGGATATCCACAGATACAAATAGATCCAAAAACCGGGATCATTACAGGGACCCCTAACTTAATTGGTCGTTTTAGTGTCGCAGTATGTTGCCATGAATGGCGCAACCATGTAATGATCAATACTGTAACCAGGGAATTTCAATTTGTTGTTACCGATTGCTCAAAAGCAGTAGTGGCGGATATCCCTCAATTATCTACAGAGTACAATACTTATTTAGTAGATTGTAAGGGGTATACCGTAACATTTGTCAACCAAAGTAAAGGTGCGTTCTCTTATTACTGGGATTTTGGTGATACTTCAGACAGAAGCGATACATCTTCGGCTTTTGAACCTACCCATACCTATACTGACACAGGTGTGTATAACGTAAAGCTGGTAGTGAACAGGGGTACCACCTGCACAGACAGCATTACAAGACTGGTGAAGCTATACCCATATTTTGCCACAGATTATGAAGATAATGGCCTGCAATGCCCCAACTCAATTATCAATTTTACAGACCTTACAACATCGACATACAAACCCATTAACAACTGGGAATGGACATTTGGTGATGGCACGTCATCAAGTGATGAAAATACCTCACATGCGTATAGGCAAGGCGGCACTTACAATGTGCAACTGATATCGCAGAATATAAAAGGGTGTATTGACACTATGCTCCGGCAAGTATTGATAGAAAACTTTATTCCCTTTGCAGGTAATGATACAATAATAGTAAAAGGGGAAAGTATTGACTTTAATGCATCAGGCGGAGTGCAATACACATGGTCGCCCGCCAATAACCTGAGCGATCCGAATATTAATAATCCTGTTGGGTACTATCCTGACACCGGCCACTATAATTATAATGTACATATCACTAGTCCGTTCGGGTGTGTGGGCGACGATTCGATAAGAGTATATGTGGTAGGGCAAGGTGCATTGTTTGTTCCGACAGGTTTTACACCTAACGGTGACGGTAGGGACGACTATTTCAAACCTATAGTGATCGGTTACC
Organism: Flavipsychrobacter sp.; assembly: GCA_035606335.1. GTDB lineage: Bacteria > Bacteroidota > Bacteroidia > Chitinophagales > Chitinophagaceae > DATNFP01. Next base: position 55,434 of record DATNFP010000076.1, read on the forward strand.
GCCAGGTGAAATTCTTTGACATATATAACCGTTGGGGGCAGCAGGTATTTCACACCAACCAGATAGAAGCTGGATGGGATGGAACCTTTAACGGCAAACCTGTCGATACGGATGTCTATTTCTGGACACTGGATATTGTAGACAGAAACGGGAATGAAGTAAAACAGAAAGGGGATGTTACCCTAATAAGATAATTTACTTCCAGATAGCCTTTTCAGTAACGGGTACCTGACGCTTTCCTTCTTTTGCAGCCTCGTCTGAATAGCCGAGATATATCAGACCCATTACCAGATCTTCCTCTGACAACTGTAAGTGCTCTTTAAGTGCCGGGTGATGTGTCATGCCGCCTGTGCTCCAAAATGATGAAATACCCAAAGCCGTTGCGCCTAACAAAATATTGTCCATAGCTGCTGATGTTGCCGCGATCTCTTCGAGTTTTGGGATTTTAGGATTAGTCCCGCGCTTCATTGTGGCAATGATCAGATGCGATACATTATCTGTAGTGTGCTGTAGATTTTCGAATGCCGTAGTTGTGCGTTTATCTTCGGGTGTATGCTGCCAGTAAATATCAGCATGTGCTATTGCAAATTGTTTCAATGCCGCGCCTGTATATACAAAGAAGCGCCAGGGCTCTGTGCGGCCATGTGTGGGCGCCCAGTCGGCAAGCTCTATTAATTTTTTTATTTGCTCATCAGGTATAATTTTTCCATTCATCGCAACCGCCTTTACCGTGCGGCGTTCTTTTATGATAGATTGTATTATTTCGAATTTTGTTTTTGACATAGGGCGCAAAGGTAAAGTAACGCAATCAATAAAAAAGCAGAGCTATTGCCCTGCTTTAAAAATGGAAAATGCCTCTATTGAGAGGTATTAATCTCAAATAAAATGAGGCTGTCCCTGAGTTTAGAGACAGCCTCGAATGATCATATTGTCTATGACTTATTCAGCGCCCTGCGCCTCGGTTTCGGAGACTTTATGTCCGCCAATGGGGAATACCAACTTGAAACTTACATTTCTACCCATATTGTAAATACCCTGACTTTGATTGGTTACGGTAGCTACCTGTCCGTTATAAGATAGAAAATACTGCGCGAGATTTAAATGGTCAACATATGCAAGATTCAGGAGGTTAGTGCAATTTGCATAAAAAGAACAAATGACCCTACCCGTTTTAGGGTTAATGAAATTAGTGCCTACTCCTACATTATATAAGCTATATTCCTTAGAGGGCAGTTCGGTATAAAGTGCGCTGTAAATATTATTTTGCGCCCAATATTTTGACTGGCCGAACTTAAAATAAGTACCCATCAGGATGGAATTGCGTCTATCTTTCAGTTTAATCTTGACCTCGGTAGTCAGGTGCGGGGCTGGCGTATAAGGGACGTGATTGGTTGAATCCGTTTGATGAGGAAGAAAGGAATAAATATAGGTGAACCCGTTGTTTATTTCAAGCCATTTTGTACTGGCAGGATGTATACTAAAATACCCCGAAACCCCAGTAATTATGGCAGTATTGGCCTTAGTAGGATAAACAGGAAATCCAGATAGAGATGAATCAGTACGGTCGGCAAATATGAAGTTATTTATATAGTTATAAAAACCATCCGCTTCAAAACTTACGTCTTTTCCATTATTTCCATAGGCGAAATCCACCTCGTACCCTTCTTCAGCTTTAAGGCTAATATTCCCTAATTGAAATTGTTTTGTACCAATATTCAGCCCATTGCTTGTTAGTTCATTGATAGCAGGAGCGCGGAAGCTTTTTGAAAGGTTAAGTTTGACATAATTGTTTGCCGGCAACTGGTATGATGCGCCAATGCTTCCAGATGGCCCGGTGTATGTATTATTAAAGCCTGCAAACTGCTGCATGGCGCCTGGTGTTCCTTCAGGCACCTGTTGCTGTTCAGGAGTGCCGCTGTTTAGCAGATACATACTTTGTCCTATAAAATTATTCCAGTCGTAACGCGCGCCACCGCTAATGGTAAGATTCTTAAAATCTTTTTCAATGATAGCATATATTCCAGCCTGGAAATCAGTATAATCAGGTATCTCGAAGTTTCCTATATAGGGTGCCGGAGGCTCGGGGTAGTTATTTTCAAATTCATAGGTGCCATTAACCCCTGTAGTAAACTTCAGTGTTGAGTTCTCCCCCGTTATCTGGTATTTTAAGGAATACGGTATATCATTTACCACCATATTGCCCTGGCCAATTGTTCCGGTGTCTATATCATGGTGTTCGCTTCTTGTAAAACCTATGTCCAACCCAATTCTTCCCAGTCCCACATTAAAACTGTTTTGCCACCATACCTGGTATTCATTCAAGATCTTGTCGCTTGCTATGTCCGCATTGTACGATAAGAAATCCGCACGTGTTGGGTATAGTTGGCCATTTTCCGGGGCATCAAACATAAATCTTCCTGTACTGTCACGGTTACCGTCGGGTACTTCTATTCTGCGATGAAGTGCGCTTACTGACAAACGGGTATAGCCCCAAGATTTATTAAGCCCGATGGTTAACCGCGCATTCTGTTGCTGCCATGCACTCCCCCACACATACCCATCTTTTGGGTTCCAATAACTATGTGCTTCTTCTGAACTCGCCCTAAGGTTCCAAACAAATCCGTTATTATTTCCTCCAACACCTACCGAGTTTGCTATCAGCCCGTTATTAGTTTGATATTCCGTAAGTGCACTACCCTGCACAGTTCCACTTTCTGCAAAAGGTTCCGATTTAAAGTTAATAACACCTGCTTCTGCACTTGCGCCATATTGCAAAGAGGCCGGGCCTCTTATGATTTCAGCATCGTATATCGCATAGGGATCTATCAGTATCCCGTGGTCATCGCCCCATTGGAAATCTTCCTGTCTCTCGCCATCCGTAAGTACCAATACCCTGTCAAATCCTAATCCATTAATTTGAGGTTTAGTTGTACCCGGCCCTTCCATCGTTTCATTTACGCCAGGCTGATTAGCGATAGCATCAATCACAGTGCTTGAGGTTTTTTCCAGCATGGCCTGATGAGATACCAGTGTTACAGGCATTGGTGAACGTTGTGTATTTGTGACGTTGCCAAGTGCTGTTATAACCACTTCGTTGGTGGAGTAAGAAGATGGACACATAGGACAATTGCAGATTGCATTGTCTCTTATGGTAACTTGTTTAGTAAAGGTTGCATACCCCAGGATCTTTACCTCCATTTCATAACTGCCTTTGGGTATGTGTGATATTTTAAAGTTCCCATTGTCATCGGTAGTAGTGCCTAATTTAAGTTCGGGAATATAAACTATAGCCCCCGATATTGGTTCATGGGTGATACTATCAGTTATCTTTCCGCTTAACGTTTGTGCCCGGAGATAAGATGTTAATAATATTGACAATATTAAAAAGACTATTTTTTTCATACACTTGTTTTACGCTTTGTATTACGCTACAAATAAATACGATGATGCACTGCACTGAATGAGTATTGAAAACTCAATGTGAGTTGCCGATAAAAAAGAAATTATTACACGGGCCACATAACCATAATGGAAAACAATCGGATGAATGTTTCCAAACAGGTAACAGTTATATACCTAAATATAACTGCAATAAAAGTTCAGCATTAAGCAGTTGGAGGACGAAAAACTGTATGGGAGACTGAAATAGTGAGCAGTTCGTTATGACTAAAATACCGGGAAGCATTTTCGGGAAATGAAAAATGTACCACTTCCGGTTTTGTATATGAATAGAATAATTCTATTTGCTTGTCTTTAGAATTTCTGGAGGTAGGTAATTGGTCCTGCTTTTCCTGGTTGGCTAATTTCTTTTTCAAATAGCATTTACCGCAGCATTTCATACCAGGTTTATTCCTATTTTCACAAAGACTTTTTGCAATGTAATTCCTGTTCAGGTAAAAGGCAGTATATACCATCACCTTGCTATAGGTTTGCATCAGAATGCCTACAAATGCTAATATGGCGATTAATTGCTTCAAAAAAATTAACAATTCGTCTACTACTTAGACGCTTTCAAAGGTACTGAGGTTGGTAATAAATACCTAAATTTACTACTGTGAAACCCCTAAGTATGAAAAAGGCACTCTTCGTTGCACTGCTCTGCTGCCTATCGTCTTTTCTAACCAATGCGCAGATAACTGAGGTAGAGCTTGGTGTAAATGGATTGACCTGTTCACAATGCTCACGCAGCGTAGAAATGCGTATCCGCAAGCTATCTTTTGTAAAAGATGTGCAAATGAACCTGGAACATACAGATGCTAAAATATTTTTCAAGGACAAGCAGAACATAGATATAGATAAAATAGCCCAGGCTGTTGTGGATGCCGGCTTTTCAGTAAGGTATCTGCAGGCAACTTTTACATTTAACCACGTATCGGTTTCACCCAACTCCTGCTTTAGCTACGACAGAAATAATTACAGAATTGTAAAAGGTGAACCAACTGTACTGAATGGTTCGACAACACTGAAGTTTGTCGGAGACGAATTTTTACCCAGGAAAGAAGCAAAAAAATGGCTGCCATATATGAAGAATACCTGTGCAGGCAGTCCCGGCAAGACCTACTATGTAACTATGTAAAATATCCTGATGAAAAGAATTGCTACTATTCTGTTTCTTTTTATCTCGTCTTACCTGAATGCACAAGAGCTTTTCCCTCTTAATGAACCTGCGAGCAATGTTCCGAAAGGAACTTTGGGCGTAAGAGCGTTTGGCGAATCCTACAAAGAAGTAAGCCTGTACCGTAACCTGTTTGCATTGAGGCTCATGTATGGCATCAGCTCCAGGCTTAGTGTATACGCAACAGCATCTATATCTAATCACCACAGCCCGATATTGCCGCCTGATCTCGCCACCCACACACATACAGGAAACCAAACCGTTTATTTTACCACTTCTATTAAGCGGGGCGTACCTTATCCATACCTGTATAACGGAGATGATGTGTATGTGAAATACCGTTTTCTAAGCTCCGACGGACAGAACAGCCATTTCAGAATGGCAGCGTATGGCGAGGCATCGAACGTGAATGTGGCTCATGATGAAACAGAACCTACACTATTAGATGATACGAAAGGATATGGTGCAGGTATAATTACCACTTATCTAAAAAAGCATCTTGCAATATCTTTTAATACAGGATTTATCATCCCGCTTGCGTACGATGGTTATGCGGCTGATCCGTACGGCGGAGCGGAAGTACCATCAAAATTGGTTTATGGACGTGCGGTAAGCTACAACCTCTCCTTTGGCTATTTGTTATTCCCAAGACATTACAAAAATTACAACCAGACGAATTGGAATATCTATATGGAATTCTTAGGCAAATCATACGAGCAGGCGAAAATTTACCAAGGGCCTGAAATGGTTTCCGTTCCTATACAAACCCCATTGCTGAAAGGCGGCAGCTATATAGAAGCATATCCCGGCTTGCAATGTATCATCAAATCGAATCTCCGGATAGATCTGTCTGTCGGCAGCAAACTAATAGGACAATCCTATGTTCATTTCTACCCGGTATATATGCTGGGAATACAACGATATTTTTTTGGAAGAGAATAATTTCAGTTAGTCTTCCTCCCCCCAAATGCGTGATTTTATAAAACCTCCAAAGCGAAAATGGATGCGTTCCGTCTCTAATAGATACTGGATTAATCCTTAAACTTTATAAAAAACATTTGATAATCATTAAAAAATCAATTAATGAAAAAGCTATTGCTATGGGTTCTTTTTGCAGTAATAAGTTTATCAGCTTTTGCGCAAAGTGTGGGAGTAAAATGTGCGACAGTTAAGACTTCCATTCCTCCTAACGTTTCCAAACCCTCCTCCATTCTACATTCGAGTGCAAGGAAAGCAGGAGTTACTACACTGGCCGATTCGCTTTTGTATCAGTATGATGTCACACAATGGGATGCAGATACACTGGAAAAATATCCATTTTACTATGGCAGTACTATGCCACATGATAGTGGTTACTTTTTTGGCACTAACGGACTTCTGGCTGGAACAGATATACCTATAGGCGTAGCACAGGCTTACAGCTTTCCCTATAGCGGCGATACAAGCTGGCAGGTGATCGGTGTAGCCAGCGAATGGTTTGGCAATGTAGAACCGGGATCTACTAATACAGTTTCTTTTAAAATATGGGGGCTTGATACTAACCTCCACCTTGTTGAAGGGCATTATTATCTCGGAGATTTGCCCGGACCCGTACTGGATTCAGCCACAGAATCTTTTTCCAGCCTGGGGGTGAATTCCGGAAATGTCCATTATACATTTTTTCCTACCCCATTGCCCGCATCCTTAAATGCTGATCAGCGGACTATATATGCAGGTTTCGAGCTGCGTACTCCATGGGCTTCGCTCGGTGGTGATACTATCCATGTTGGCTGTACCCGTGATCTCCGGTACGGAGTTTCATATTATACCGATGGAGCAGGGGATACTATTATAACAGGAATAAATGCGTACGAAGCCGGGGATGTGTGGCTCAATCTTTCTTTTGACCTGAATATACAGCGTCTGCTCTCTCTTTCTCCTATTGTGAATGTGAATGCTGTTACTACCAATGTAAAGGGCATTAAGGCAAATGACCTTACATTCTTTGGTAATTATCCTAACCCTGCGAGTACTACTACTAACATTAAATTCGCTTTGCAGAGCAATGCAGATATAACTATAAAGATCACAGACCTTTCCGGCCGTACGATACAGACCATACACCAGGCGGGCCTTTCCGCTGGCGAGCATATCGCTCCTGTGAATACTAGCGCATTCGCAGCAGGAGATTATATCTATGTGGTACAGAGCAGTCACGGCGGCAGCATGGCTGCTAAGATGACGGTGGTGAGATAAAACACTACTGATAATGGCTAAAAGGCTGTCTCAGAATCGAGACAGCCTTTTTTATTAATTATGTAAATAAGTATAACACTTATGATAAAAAAACCTATTTAAAATATTAACTTTGAGTTAAAATAACCTATGAAAAAAGAACCCACAGATGCAGAAATCTATAATGAACTTTACAAAATAAAGTCTTCCTTCATTGAGTCGTTTAATAAGTACTTAATTTCCCAACAAGATGGCTCCTTTATTAGAAATAATGCTGCCAGTGAAGAGATAAAGTTTACGATGGGCAATCATTCTATAGAAGCAGAATTTGAAATTAAACCATTTGCCAAAGCACTATTCATTGAAACAATAATCAACGAAGAAAAAGTAAAGGAATTAAACATTATCTATTATGCGGATCATACAATGAAGCAAAGGAGTAATAATGTTTTAAAAGCTCATGATTTTCAAGTTGACTATTATCAAATGATAATTGAATGTCTCAAACAAATAGAAGATAAAGAATTACAAGAATTTTGCAGATAGTCTATAGAGTTGTTTATTGGTGGTGCTTCTTCAGGTGACGAGGATGCCAGCCAATATTTTTAGAAACGCCAAGATTAAACTGACGACCAAATGTGAGTACAGATCTATTACTGTTTTCAATGCCTGCATAATTGGCTGTCCAATTGTATGTGCGATAGCTTCCACCACCAACATTGAAAGTAACAGCAATGCTTGGGCTGACAAACGCGCCTATTGCAGGGTAAACCATGCCTCTGAAGCCAGTATAAGTAGCTTGTGCGCCAAGGTCTTCTTCGGATGCTGAACCATTCGCATACCCCGCATCTACCTGCGCATAAAAAAAGAGCATGGTCTTAGTGTATATCGTATAACGATAAAATGCGCCAAGTGTCCATTCACTAATTGTGAAATTGTTATTTGCTGCAGCACCGACAGGAGTTTTCATGAAATCGTAAATACCCTGGATGCCTATCGTCATATTGTGATCGAGCTGGTAACCTACTCCGAGATTGGGCCCCCAGGCGATTGTTTTACGCTGATAAGAACTGTAATCACTGTTTTCGGAGCTGATGTATGTATTTGCGTAAATCAACAACGTATGCGTTTGGGCGCTTGCTGCTGTAATACAAACAATTGCCACTACGCTTAATAGTAATTTTTTCATTTCTGTTGTGCTGGTCGGAGCCTGCAAAACGCATAAGCGGGATAGGATGTTGGACAATGTTATGATACGGAACGTTTAATACAAGTGAAAATTTTATTTAACGGTAGGGCGCGAAGGATCGCTGTAATCTTCGCTAATAGCAAGAGGAGACGTGAGCGACTGGCCTTGCTGGCTGATGGTAAATGCCTCACCTCCTACAATGGGAGTAGTGATAGGTGTAATTGTGGTATCGGTGCCATAGCCAAAAAAGTAATAATTACCATTTTGAAGACCGGAAAATGTAACTGCGATCATACCACCGGCTGTAAAGCCAACAGCAGAATCATCATAAACCCTGTCGGATGGTGCTGTTTGGGTGTTGTATTTAACATACACAGTGCATACTGTAAGATTTTTTGCTATCGAATGGTGCTGGGGATATAGCGTAACTGAAGTACTGCCACCCGTGCCGGCCACAGCAGATTTATCAGGCTTTTTGCAGCCTGTAGATAAAAGCGGCAAGGCAATCAACATTGCCCCCAAAGCTAAGTTGCTAATATTCATACACCATGAATTGAGATATAAATTTAAATAAAATTAGCGGTATCTGATTATGAGGATAAGTATGCGGTGATTTATAAAAAATAGTTGGCTTTCCCATTCCAACTATTGCATATATGTCCACTCTTGTCTAACTTCATGGTTCGCATTAATAATTTTTAACCAAACGCTGAAATTGTTCGAAGCCATTTAATACTATTTGTAATCAACAAATCAGGGATAAAAATGCTTTCGTTTCAATAGGGGTAAAAAGATCACTGCTATCGCGCAATGAGCTTATTTAGAGCCTTACATTCCTGTAAGGCTCTCATTATTTGTTATTGCATTAAGCAAAAAAATAAAGGCCCTAAAAAGGGCCCTTCTGGTTACATATAGAGGATAAGAGAGAGCGAACTGATGAGCAGCTAAAAACTGATAGCCACAGCAAGGCATGAGACAATAGAAACAAACAGCACAACTTTTTTTATTACCATCATTTTTATTACTGAATTCATATCCTTTTTTTTATTTAGCAATTTGATGACGCAAAGATGTAATGCCAGATATGCGGGACAAAATATTACCGGAGTGTTAACGACTGTTTTATAAGCAGTTAACAAGCGATTAAAATATAATAAAATAAAAATATGCCAAATATTTTACCTATGAATACCCTGATAGAGTTTCAAGCATTTGGAAAACGACACTTATTAAATGTGGGTAATGAATAATTTATAGGAAGAAGTGAATTAGCTATTAAAAAAAGAAAGCTTTTATTATATTTAAGCTTTAAAATTTTTACATATGCCGAAAATAATTGCGCTAAAATTTTTGATTGCTTTCTTTGTATTTGCACTTCCTATCAGCATGTATGCCCAGACTACCGGTAACAGAGCTGATCTTGTAAATAAAACATGGCGTATAGTAGGCATGAAATGCCCGGACCAAACAGCATCGGCCGATAATGATGATTATGTGCACTACTACGGAACATTACATTTAACACCAGAAATTTACTCAGATATTAATCACGGTAAATACATGAAAGTATATCGCGATCAACGTGATAATCCGAGAGAAGAAGGAACATATTCTATCATCACCGATGACCAGAATGAAACCAAACTGATACTTAAAACTAGAAAAGGAAATAAAGTAGAGTACAGGGTAGCTCTTGTATATCCTAATCACCTTACATTGATACAACTTGATGAAGCTGAAAAATGCCGCGTGTCTTACGCAATAGCTCCATAGATAATTTTTTCAATCATATTTTAATGGGCTTCTATTAGGAGCCCATTTTTATGCCCATCTTTACCAATTCAGCAAATAATATTCCCTTTTTAGAAAATGATATAAAGAGATACAAGTGATTTTTGCGCTGCAAATTTCTTCTAATGAAAAAAATACTATTTACTATTTGTATTTCTACATATTCAATATTAAATGCTCACGCACAAACCATAGATACAGCTACGCTACAGGAAGTGAAAGTATTGGGCTACAAGACAATGAATGGCATTGGCCATATTAATGACTATTATGGGCAGATCATTTTTTCAGGAAAAAAGAATGAAGTACTAACAATAGATAGCCTGGCAGCTAACAAGGCAATAAACAATACACGGCAGATAATAGGCAGGATACCGGGTGTAAATATCATAGAGACGGAAGCAGGTGGCTTTACCGCAAATGGCATTGCATTTCGTGGCTTGGATCCCTATCAATCAATAGAAACAAATACAAGGCAGAACGGATATAATATATCAGCAGACATTTTTGGATATAATGAAGCTTATTATCTGCCACCGATGGAAGCCGTACACAGCATACAGTTTTTGCGTGGATCAGCAGGCTTACAGTTTGGGCCACAAATAGGGGGGCTGGTGAACTATATTTTGAAAGATGCGCCAAACAAGCCATTTGAAATGACTGTATCACAAACAGCAGGAAGCTATGGAATGTATAATGCTTTTACATCAATAGGCGGCACTAAAGGAAAATGGAAATACTACGGCTATCTGCAATACAGATACCTGGACGGATGGCGCGCCAACTCAGACCAGAAGCAATTATCCGGCTTTGCCAAGGTGAGCTATGATGCGACATCAAAGCTGCAATTGTCGCTTGAGTACACAGCATTACGCAATAAGATACATATGCCGGGAGGATTGACTGATGCAGAGTTCCAACAAGATCCGCAACAATCTTTAAGAACACGCAATTGGTTGGAAAGCCCATGGAACATTATAGCACTCAAAGCGAATTATAAAGTATCTAAACATACCACCATTAATCTGACAAGCTCCTATTTATTCAGCCAAAGAAACCTGATATGGCGTAACGAAGACGGATGGCCTAATGAAGCAGACAGCATAATACCATCATTTACTTATGTACCGAGAGAATTAGAAAGAGAATATTTCAACTCTATCACCAATGAATTACGCGTGCTCACCAACTATCGCTTAGGGAATAACAACAGTACTCTTGCTTTTGGTATTCGCCAGGCATATTCATTGCTGAAACGGAGAGAAGGCGCCGATGGCTCTACAGGCAGCGATTACGACTTGACACAATACAGCCCCTATACCACATCTATGAATTTTGGAACTAACAATATCGCTCCATTTGCAGAAAACATCTTTCATATCGGAAAGAAGCTAAGCATCACGCCGGGGATACGTTTCGAATATCTATCCACAACTGCAAACGGCTATATAGAGAATGGAGACAGCCTTAGCGCAACAATACCTTTTCTTTATTCAAATAAGCAACGCAGCACCCGCACTTTTCTGCTTGGTGGAATTGGAGCGCAATATGATCTGACCAATAGGGTAAATGCGTATGCTAATTTTAGCCAGTCATATCGTCCTATTACTTATTCAGACCTTACACCCTTTGGCTCTATCGCAAAGATCGATCCTAATCTCAAAGATTCGAAAGGAGATGATGGGGACCTGGGTATAAGAGGCGTAATAAAAAATATGGTGAACTTTGACATAAGCGCGTTTTATCTTACAACCATCAATCAAATAGGTATTGTGGATGGAACAGACGGAAACCCATACCGTACCAATACCGGCACAAGCGTGCATACCGGCCTGGAAACATACGTAGAACTAAACCTTAGTGACCTGCTATTTCATAATAACAGAATTGGCAAAATAAGTATCTATAATTCCCTTGCTTATGTAAATGCCAAATATACTGAAGGTGCATACAAAGGAAACCAGGTTGAATATGCGCCACATGTGGTAGAAAGAGTTGGCATAAATTATTGGATAAAAGGATTTTCCTTCAATGCTCAATATTCTTATCAAAGCAAGTCGTTTGGAGATGCAAGCAATGTGGTATTTAGTCCTGATGCCTTGGTAGGAATTATACCTGCATACTATGTCGCCGATATATCTGCAGGGTATAAATGGAAAAATTATGAATTAAAATTTGGGGTGAACAATCTTACTGACGGAAAATATTTTACACTGCGCACATCTGAGTATCCTGGCCCGGGCATTATACCTGCAATTGGCAGAATGGTGTATGGTGGTATCAGCGCTACATTTTAGTATAAAAGTAAATGGCTGCCTTTATTAGAGCGCAGCCATACAATGAATGAATCAAATTAGTGATGTGTGGTTTAAATGTGGTTTGTGTTTTTTATTTTTTGTTTCGACTACAAAGATTAACATCAAAAATGCTGCCACAAATCTTTTCGCCGTTGTTAACTTCTGTTTTATAATTGGTTAACAAGCGGTTAGGAAACCAAAAAAAGTATTTGACTTTAAAGCGTTTTAGATTTTTAAATGAAGTTTTATAAGCAAAAGGATTTCTTTGAAAAAAAATAAAAATTTGGAAATTCGATTTTTGTGACTTTATCTTTGCACCAGTTCTTTTAAATTACTTATCAAGAAAGGCAGAGGGTCATGGCCCGATGAAGCCTTAGCAACCTCCCCAGCGCAAGCAGGGAACTGGTGCTAATTCCATCCTGATCAATTTCAGGACAGATAAGTCAGACGCAAACAGTTTGCAGACAACGCCAAAGCGTTTCACATACTTAAGCTCCTCTGATTTATCGGAGGAGCTTTTTTTATGCAGCTACTTTTTCAGAGGTAGTAGTTGTATAGAATACAGCTCTTCCGGTAAACCTTTTTTGGTAAGTGGTTTTAAATAAATTTTTAAAACAAAAAACCAAAAAAGTATATGAGCAACGCAACAAAGTTAATTCACAGCATTCCGGTTGATCCACTGACAGGAGCCATTTCAGTTCCTATTTACCAAACATCAACATTTGTGCAGGAAGCACCGGGAGAGAATAAGGGATATGATTATGCACGTACCAACAATCCCACACGAGCCACATTAGAAAAACTAATAGCAGAGCTGGAAGATGGCCATACAGGCGCCGCCTTTGCCAGTGGCCTTGCAGCAATAGACGCAGTAATAAAGTTGCTGGAAGCAGGAGACGAAGTGCTTGCAGTAGATGATATATATGGAGGTGCATTTCGATTGTTCACGAGGATATACAGCAAGTTTGGCATTAAAGTAAATTATGTAGATACTACCAATGTAGTGAACATTATAGACGCAATAACCCCTAAGACGAAGCTCATATGGCTGGAGACACCTACAAACCCTACTCTTAAAATAAGTGACATAGCAGCTATTGCCGGCATCGCAAAGCAAAACAACATACTGCTATGTGTAGATAATACTTTTGCATCCCCCGCATTACAGCAGCCTTTGAAATTGGGCGCCGATATCGTAATACATAGTGCAACAAAATACCTTGGAGGGCACAGTGATCTGATAGCAGGACTTGTAGTTACAAAGACTCAAGAGCTCGGTGAGCAGATAAAATTCATACAGAATGCAAGCGGCGGAATACTTGGACCACATGATAGCTGGCTGGTGATACGCGGCATTGAAACACTATATCTGCGTGTGCAGCAGCATTGTAAAAACGCACAGGCTGTCGCAGAATTTTTGCAACAACATCCTTCTGTTGATAAAGTTTATTATCCGGGATTAAAGTCACATCATAACTATGAGATAGCTGCAGCGCAACAACCGGCAGGCTTTGGGGGCATTGTTACGTTCACATTGAAAGAAGATACTGAAAATGCCGCTAAAAATGTGGTATGTAACACGCAACTATTTAAACTCGCTGAAAGCTTAGGAGGCGTGAAGAGCTTGCTATGTCATCCAGCTACAATGACACATAAGTCCATACCGGCTGAACAAAGGCATGCTGCAGGAGTAGCTGATAGCCTGATACGCCTTAGCGTAGGCCTGGAAGATGCGGACGATCTGATAAAGGATATAGACAATGCGCTTATTAAAGTGTATAGCGATGTCATTACAAAAAGTGTAGCAACTTTTCAATAAAACAACACTCAATTATTAATACTGTCCAACAAAAAAACTTTAAAAAATGTCTATTCAAAATCAACAAACAAAATTAAACATCGGCCTGTTTGGCTTTGGTGTAGTAGGGGAAAGCCTGTACCAGGTATTGCAAAAAAATACCTCATTGAATGCACGCATCAGCAAAGTATGTATCAAGCATGCAGATAAAAAAAGAAACGCACCTGCTGAATTGTTTACAACTGATCCTGAAGTATTGCTACAGGATAAAAGCATTAATGTAATTGTTGAGCTGATAGATGATGCAGATGCCGCTTACTATATTGTCAGCACTGCATTGAGCAACAACAAAGCAGCGGTAAGTGCGAATAAAAAAATGATAGCAGAGCACCTGGCTGAACTGTTGGAGCTGCAAAAAAAATTTCAAACGCCTTTCTTATATGAGTCTGCGTGTTGTGCGAGTATTCCGGTTATCCGCAATCTTGAAGAATATTATGACAACGACCTGCTACAGAGTGTTAGTGGTATTGTAAACGGATCGACCAACTATATTTTGACAAAAGTATCGGAGGAAGGACTAAGTTTTCAGAAAGCATTAGAACAGGCACAGGCAGAGGGTTTTGCGGAAAGTAATCCGGCATTGGATATAGAAGGTACCGACGCCGTGAATAAACTGACCATATTGCTGACACATGCTTATGGGATCGTTACATCTCCAACCAGCATTACTCACACGGGTATCCACCAGTTAAATGAACACGATGCCATTTTTGCAAAAGAAAAAGGGTATGAAATAAAATTGGTAGCTCAGGCTAAAAAACTGGCAAATGGAGAAATAGCAGCATTTGTATTGCCGCAATTCCTTAAAAAAGATAACCAGCTATACAATGTAAAAAATGAGTATAACGGTGTGATAATAGAAAGCGGGCTTGCAGATAAGCAATTTTTTTATGGTAAGGGTGCAGGAGGCTTTCCTACGGCTTCTGCAGTTTTGAGCGATCTTTCTGCATTGAGATACGACTATAAGTACGAGTATAAAAAATTCAACTATCAGCAACCGCTCACACTAACTTATGATTTTTACCTAAGAGTATACGTGAGCTTTGACGCGCTGCACCAGGTACCTCATGAAGTGTTTGAGCATATAGAGGAATGGAGCAGCAATAATAAAAGATGCTCGGTAGTGGGGGTTATTCATTTTTCCAAACTACTTAATACGAATTGGTGGAAAAAGAAAGGGACATCACTGATAGCATTGCCGGACACATTTGTAGAGCATGTGGTTAAAAAGCAACCTGTAGAAAAGGATCTGATATTCGCTTAAAAGCGTTCTGCCATTCCCAGGCCAAACAAGGCATAATCGTAAATAGCAGGATCTTCGCGATTGAACTCGCGAAGCTGATATGTGAGATGGAGCGCATTATGCCAGTTGGCCTGGTTTGTTTGAAGCAAGCCTAAACGATGCGCCACTCTGGCTACATGTACATCAAGAGGACAAACAAGCTGGCGTGGATGTATTTTTTTCCAGATACCAAAATCCACGCCGGCATTATCTTTCCTTACCATCCAGCGGAGATACATATTAATACGCTTGCAAGCCGATTTGCGGGCAGGGGTTGCGATATGCTTTAATGTCCGCTCGGGATGTTCTAATGAAAAAAAGTAATTGTGAAAATGTATCAGCGCCTGCTCTATCATATCATGCTTGTATATTTTCCCAGGAACAAAGGCTTCTTCAAGCGACAAATGATCTTTATAATGCCATTGCAGAAATGATATAAAATAAAGTAAGTCGGTAGCATTGAAAGTACGATGCACAAAATGGATGAATGGTTTTAGATCACTATCGCGATGATTTAAGATAAAGTCGTGAGGTTTATTATCCATCCATTGCATCAGCTTCATGCAATTATTTATAATAGTAGTTCTATTGCCCCATGCAAGAATAGCTGCAAAAAAACCTGATATTTCTTTATCCTGTTTTTTACTAAACAGGTGAGGAATTGAAATTGGGTCTTTTTCAATAAAAGAAGGCTGGTTATACAGGCTTACCTTTTCATCCAGTAATTTTTTCAACTGTTGCACATGCCTTTCCATTTACTTACTGCTTACCCTTTCTTTATTTAAGATAGAGATTAGAATATTCCTAAAAACTTTTTCTTTTTCACCAATCGCACTTTTATCATCCTGATATCTTTATTAGGACGATCATGCGCATCACGTGGCTCATTAGCTATCTTATCAACAACATCCATTCCTTCCAGTACTTCGCCAAATACAGTGTAGCCGCCATCAAGATGGGGAGTGCCTCCCTGTGTTTTATAGACCTCACGTTGCTCAGCAGTAAACTTTCTGCCACTATGCTGTGATATTTTATCCAGCTCTGCGTCAGTAAATTTTTTCCCTACTACTATATAAAACTGGCATGCTGATGAAGCCTTTTCAGGATTATTGTCTCTTGCCATACCTACTGCCCCACGCTTATGATAATATGTGTCATTGATCTCTGCAGGTATTTTATATTTTAGATCACCATCACCCAACATCTGACCGGCTTTTGCATGCTTAGAATCAGGGTCGCCACCCTGTATCACAAATTGCGGAATGACGCGATGAAAAATAGTGCTGTCGTAAAAATGTTCTTTTACCAGCTTTATCATATTGTCGCGATGCTTAGGAGTATTATCATAAAGCATCATTACAATTTTCCCATATTCTGTTTCTATCTCCACTTTGGTTTTTTGGGCAAAAGTGTGGAGCATCATTAATAGGCCTAAGGAGGTTAATATTATTTTCTTCATAGAAATGCAGTAATTTTTACCTGGTTACATAATTACAAAATGTACAACAATAATATACTTTATAAAGAAAAGTGTTTCTTTTATAAACTACTGGTGTTATTTTGTATGCAGATTTTTTACAGGTTAAGATAATTATTAATAATTACAGAGGCTAATGCCGGGCCTGTCAGGCATATTGAAAATGTTCCGGAACATACTTATCTGTTGTTTATTTTTTTCCTATACATTATATGGGCAGAATGATAGCGTGATAAAATATGTTAATGGAAACCCTAAGTATATACAGACATATGAAGACGGGGTGCTAAAGAAAAACATTTACCTGCTATCGACCGGAGACACGGTTTATAAGTGGGATATTAACAAATGCCTGTTTACAGATTACCCCGTTACAGGAATATATCTGCTGGAAGATGAATATAAGGCATATAACAAACAACTTTTGCGAACACGGGGTGACCTTGTCCAGCAAAAAGCTACAATGGGAAATGTGCCTTTAAATACATCTCCTACTACCAGGGAATGGCGCTCTGCCCATGACATCTTCTTTAAAAAATGCGCTGATTATACAAAAGTGATACATGAAGGGGATTTTACCTTTGTAACAGCTTATAAAAACGGCATCCAATCAGGAGAGTTTAAAAAGTTTTATTTAGGTAAACCTGTGGTATATGGCTCGTATAAAAAGGGGCATACACATGGTATATGGATCTACCATCCATATAAATTCTACCCTTATACCGATGTGGTAATTATGAATCTATATGGTAGAGATTGGTCGGTTATGTACTCGATCATTCCCGCCATATTTCTGATCCTGTTGCTGCTGATAATCGGGAAATATACCTTCAGGGTAGATAAATATAACGCCTACTTTTATACAGTTGCAGGTTTGGCATTTATAACATTATGGTTGCGGCTTGATTACAATCACCGGCCTCAAAATGCCTGGATAAGAGAAACTATACCAACTACATGGTTTGTAATATGGCATGCCATGATGCTATTGTCGATTATCAACCTGTTTTTGCTGGGCAAAAGAACAAATGCTTTTATTGTTGTAAATATCATATTACTCCTGGTGGGATTGATCCTTTCTATGTATATCCTTTTCTTCAGGCATATGCAGTTCGCTTAGAGTGTTAATAGATTATTAAAAATGGTTTAAAAAATAATGTGACTTTTAGCTGGCAATTACATTTAATAGTTCTTTTTTATAGTATTTTCACGTTTGGAAAAAGCTACTATCTGTGAAAGCCATTATTCCTGTTGCAGGTGCCGGCACAAAACTGCGTCCTTTAACATATACTCAGCCGAAGGCTTTGATACCGTTAGCCGGGAAAACAATTTTAAGCGTAATTGTAGATCAGCTATTAGACGCAGGCGTTAAAGATTTCGTCTTTGTGATTGGCTACCTGGGAGAAAAAATACAACGTTATATTTCTAAAACTTATCCCAACTTATCCTACACGCTGGTTAACCAAAATGACAGGCGTGGCACAGGCCATGCAATATGGCTGACGCGTGATGCCGTGCAGGATGATGAAGTGATGATAGTGCTGGGTGATACTGTGTGCGATTATAATGTACGGGAAGTAATGAACAGCAGCGTATCGCAGATAGGTGTGAGAAAAGTGGATGACCCCCGCAGCTTTGGCGTGGCAGAACTGGATGACAAGGACAATGTGTTAAGAATGGTGGAAAAGCCCCTGATACCCAAGTCGAACATGGCGATGGTAGGTATCTACTATATTAAAGAGACCAAAGCAATGTATGAGGCTCTTGACAATCACCTCCACAACAGGGCTGATGAAGATGGCGAATACCATCTCACTAACGCTCTGCAGCATATGATAGAAAATAAGATAAATTTTAAAGCCTTCAGAGTAAACAACTGGTTTGACTGCGGAAAGAAAGAAACATTATTATCCACCAATGCTATCTTGCTGAAAAAACTTACCGACGAAAAAGGAGAACAACAAATACAGTCATACGATACAACCGTAATAATACCACCGGTGAGCATTGCGGAAGGATGCAACATACGCCACTCCATAATCGGCCCGAATGTAACCATAGGTGAATTCACTACTATAGATTCTTCTATCATCAAAGACTCGATAATAGGCTCTTATGCCGAACTGGAAGAAGTGGTACTTAATTCTTCGATCATTGGCAATGATGCTTACGTACGTGGATTGAGCCAAAGCCTGAACATAGGCGATAATACAGAGATAGACCTGGGATAATTCATTCTTTTATTGGGATGATCTGTAAACCAATGTGCCGGGCGGCACTACAATTACATGTTGTCTGAACGCATAAGCAGGATTAGGATAAAAAGAGATGGTTCTTTCGTCTATATAAATATCTTCCAGCTTTTGAATATCTGCCAATGATGACGGCAGAGAAAGCACACCGCAGAATGCAACATCAAGTTCCTGCAGCATAGTGCAGTTACCAATGGATGACGGTATAACATCTAGCTGGTTGTGTGCGAGGTACAAAAACTTTAAATTTTGCAGCTTGCCGATATCAGAGGGCAATTCCCGCAATACATTTTCACATAGATCCAGTAAAATAAGATTATGAAGATTTGTGAGCTGTTCGGGTACCGAATCGATATCATTGTGCAACGCGCGCAATCGTTCAAGATGCTGTAAATGACCAATAGACGCAGGCAATCTGCTTATCTTATTGTCACTTATATCCAATTCCTTAAGCTGTGGAAGATAGCCAATTGAGTCTGGTAGAGATGTGAGCTTATTGGAAGTAAAAGAAACTAATTCAAGTTTTTTTAAATTCCCTATCGCTTCAGGAATATAAGTTAGCCTGTTGTGGAGAATTTTGATGGTCCTTAGCTTTTTACATCTGAATAAAGAAGGGGGAAGCTCCTTGATTCGATTATCATTAAAATTGACTTCTTCCAGGTTGGGAAATTGATCTAGGATGTCAGGTATGCTATCCATGTTTCGAAATGCCATGTGCAACACCCTGACACTGTATCTTTCTTCAAGCGCTTTATTCCATTCGGTATACACCCCGTCTGCCCTTGCTATAACTGCAAGTAATATAAGATAGAAAAGTAGTATTAAGCGCCTCCGGTACACATCTCAAATTACCGAAATTTTACAACATAATGAATTATTTATTCATCTGTTTATAATCGCTGTACGTTATGATCTTATAATCAGGAGGGATACGAAATGCTGCATTTTCTACCGGTATCGGGCTTACTTTCTCCGCCTTAAAATGCATTATCATTCCACTGTCATCGGTGTATTCATATTTTACAGGAAGTACTTTTATATTTGGAAAACGGTTGTACATCGTTAAATCCGCAGGGTACCATTCAGTAGTATAATAGATATCCTGGCTTTTACCATCCAGGTAGGTTACAAGAGCTTTTTTTGCCGTTATGCCATTTATATCTTCTTCTTTACCATATTCTTTTATATTGAACCCATTATATTTTCTTTCCCGGTTTAAGTAATCATTAAAATCCAGTTGAATAGCATATTTCTTACCTGACGCTGCTTTTAATGAATATACGACTTGATCCCCCTCATTAAAAATGATCACATCATCGTAACCATTTTCCATTTTTAATTCCTTTTTTACATTTTTTCCCTTTACTGTTACTGTATAAGTGCCCTCATAACTTTTATCTGAACCCGGCGAGTTTAATGTCACCCTGTAAACTATTACGCCTTCTACAAAAGGTTTTTGGGCCCTCGCTATAGAAGCAATAAACAGCAATGGCAGGAAAGTAATGATACAGATCGATTTATGGTTCATATGGTTGAGCTAAACTATTTACTAATATACCAAATTGGATCAAAAAGCAACTGAAATAAAAAGATCCCCCGCAATATGCGGGGGATCTTTTTATTGAATATCGTTATTATCTATTCGTGTGTGAACCTGCGGGTTGCTATAACGCTACCCTGATTATCTATAAAACGGATAAAATATACGCCGGATGGTAACGCACTTATGTCTAAACCTGCATTATTCCCATTTACCCTATATACATTCTGCATCTTACCTATCAGGTTGTAGATGGCTATGTTCTTAATATTAGCATCCTCATTAAATACCACATTCAATTGGTCTTTTGCAGGATTTGGGTATAGCACTACATCGTCATTAATTTTAAAAATTGAAGAGGAGCCGGCATTATCATCTGATGCGATAGTGCTGTTTGCTGTGCTTAGGGTATCATGAGATACAGTATGCTGGGCGATGGCTTTTTGCGAAGCTACCAGTCCAAAGAAACAAAATACTGTAAGTAAAAATTTTCTCATTCAGGTAATTTATTATTCTAATTCCGTAACAAAATAGTTATTATTTAGATCATAACAAAGTGAACTATGTGATGGAATGTTAAAAAATTTCTATAGATCAACAGCAGCCCTTATTTTCGTACATTGCCATTACTTAACAATGGTAAAGAATTATGCCATGGCATTCATTAAAAAGATAAAGAAAGCAAGAGGTTTCCTGGCAGGAGTTATACTTTCAGGAACAGTATTTTTATTCATACAGGCTAAAACTTCCGACTCCTATTTTGAAGTATCTAAAAACCTGGAAATATACTCAACGCTATTTAAAGAGCTGAATACCTACTATGTAGATCCTATAGAACCGGGCAAACTGGTGAAAATAGGTATTGACGCCATGCTTGATAACCTGGATCCATACACAAATTATATTACAGAGTCGGATATTGAAGAGTATGAATTTATGACTACCGGTAAATACGGTGGCATAGGAGCTTCTATGAAAAGAAGAGGTGAAGATATCTATATCGGCGACGTATATGAATTTAGCCCGGCACAAAAAGCAGGATTACATCCCGGTGATTTGGTAGTGGCTATTGATAATCAGCCATTAAAAGGGAAAAGCATTGATGATATCAGTGTGTTACTAAAAGGCTCGCCCGGAACACAGGTGACCCTAAAGGTAAAAGATGCTTTTAATAATTCGGTATCTGAAAAAATATTGACGCGAGGTGAAATCGAGCTTTCAAGTGTGCCATACGCAGCCCTTGTTGGTCCACAAAACAACATAGCATATGTGAAGCTTACCCAATTTACAGAAGGTTGCAGCAGGCAGGTGCGCAATTCATTGGACAGTCTTAAAGGCGTACAGCCAAATCTGAAGGGCGTAATATTAGATCTGCGGAACGACCCCGGGGGGTTGCTGGATGAAGCCATCGGCGTATGTAACATTTTTGTGGATCGCGGACAGCTTGTGGTAAGCACAATTGGGAAAATGAAAGACTGGAACAAAGAATATACAACACCCGGCAGTGCATGGGATGATAAAATACCGTTAACGGTATTGGTAAACCATTCTTCAGCTTCCGCATCGGAAATTGTAGCCGGCACTATGCAGGATCTCGACAGAGGTGTAATAATAGGAGAACGCTCTTATGGCAAAGGGCTGGTGCAAACCACGCGACCATTAGGCTATAACGCACGGCTAAAATTAACTACTGCCAAATACTATACGCCAAGCGGGCGCTGTATACAGGCTATTGACTATACACATAGGAATGCCGATGGCAGTGTGGGCAATGTGCCTGATTCGCTTAAAAAAGCGTATAAAACAAAAAATGGCCGCACAGTACTCAGCGGCGGTGGCATTACACCGGATATATTTGTCAAGGATGAACCAATAAGCCAACTGGCCATTACCCTTTATACAAAAAATTATTTCTTTGATTATGCAACAGAATATGTCCATCAGCATCCCACTATAGCATCTGCAAGTAGTTTTTCGCTGACTGAGGCGGAATTTAATGAGTTTGCAAAATGGCTGGAAGGAAAGGATTATTCTTATGAAACTGAAACTGAAGAAGCATTGGACAGCCTGAAAGCCACAGCTATTCGCGAAAAATATTACGATGCGTCAAAAAGTGAATTCGCAAGCCTGCAGGCAAAACTTTCTCATGATAAAAAGCAAGACCTGGTAAAAAATAAAGACGAGATAAAACACTTCCTGGAAAATGAAATAGCATCACGTTACTATTTTCTGCGAGGCCGTATAGCGCAAGGCTTAAGGAACGACAATGATTTTGCAAAAGCATTAGATATCCTTGGCGAACAAACCGAGTATAAAGCAACCCTGCAAGGCAAATAACAAAGCATGTTAGCCTTTCCCAGGCAGATAATGATACTTACTATTTATTGGGAACTCTATCCTTTAGGTGCAATGCCAATGGGTATAATAGAAGTTATTTAGCAACTTTCTTGTAGCTATAGGTTCTTATGCCATTAACCACTTTAAAAGTTACTTCTACTTCTTCCGGCATAAATAAAGTTTTCACCTTACTGATGTAGTTGAATAAATGTTCCAGTCCTTTAAAAAAACCTTTCATTGTTAATTTTTGAGCATTACAAAAAATTAAAAACAGGCTTCTATGGTGGTGTAGTTTTGATTTGCTTTCAGGTGAAAAAAGAATGATAACGTTTACTTAATACGAATATATTCCAAAAGTGAAAAAAAACAAATAGATTTTATCAACCGCCTGTTAACATATAAATACTATACTAAAAAATGCATCAATGAAACTTGCCACAAGCAGTAAAATAAGCTATCCCAGGGCATTGTCATTTAACGTTTTATTTATGAAAAAGTTTTCCACAGCAATTGTGGGTATCGTGTGGAAATTAACTAACGGTTAATTAAAAAGATTTTCTATTACATATTAAGAAATAAAAAAGACCACTTTTTAAAATGGTCTTTTTTTGTATAAAGCCGATAAAAAATTATTCGGGAACTACCAATCTGAAACCGTTACCATGAATATTTACAATTTCAACACTGCTATCATCTTTGAGATATTTACGCAGTTTTGCAATATAAACATCCATACTGCGACCGTTAAAATAAGTATCGCTGCCCCATATACGCTTTAGTGCAGCCTCGCGTGGTAGCAAGTCGTTTTTATATTCGCATAGCATCAGTAACAATTCATTTTCTTTAGGTGATAGTGTCTGCACCTGGCCATCATGTTCTAATGTGCGCAGCTTGCTGTTAAAATGATATTTACCTATGCTGAACTCAATCTGTGAATGTTGTTTTTCCTGCAACTCCTGGTTACGTTTCAGAATTGCTTTTATTTTATGCAGCAATACTTCACTATCAAAAGGCTTTGTGATGTAATCATCAGCCCCTAATTTATATCCTGCAAGTATGTCTTCCTTCATGCTCTTGGCCGAAAGGAAAAACAGGGGTACATCAGGATCTACATTTCTTATTTCTTCTGCCAGTGTAAAGCCATCCATATTTGGCATCATTACATCAAGCAAACAGATATCAAATTTTTCGCGCCTGAAAGCTGCAAGTCCTAATATGCCGTCACGTGCCAATTCTACTACAAAATCACTTAGCTCTAAATAGTTCTTTAATACTTGTCCAAAGTTTGTGTCATCTTCAACAAGCAGTACCTTATATTTTTCCTTTTCCATAGTTCAATTGTAAGTCTCCAAAAATAGTAAGCTAAATTATGTATTTATAGTAAATTTTGTTAAAAGAAGCGCGGACAGTTATAAGTTCTTCTTCCGCCACTAGCCAAGGACTTATATAAACCCTGATAAATAAGGGAAAATTCTATAGCTCCGTTGCCGCCATTGTAAGGAGCAAGGGATGAGATGGTGGCATCATAGCTGCACAAGAATTGTAAGCCGCCCCATTGAAACCCGGCAGCGCCTATTGCAGATTCATTCAGGCGATAGTAGCCCCCAATTATAAAATCTGTTACATTCTGATCCTCTCCGGCTATATATATTTTCAGCAGTGTACCACCTACCAATTCAGAAGCTCCACTTTGGGTAGTGTAATAAACTGATGGATTTACTATAAACTTATCACTTGCCTTAAATAAGGCGTCAATATTGCCTGTAAAGCGCATATCCACCTGGTTGGTAGCTCCGTAGAAACTTTCTTTGGGTTGATTGATATTGGCAACACCCCCACCGATCTTTATATAAACATTGTCATTAGGAAAATACGCGTAATTAATGCCGGCGCCGACATCAAAATAATTTGTTTTAGCTACGTAATTTCTTTCGCCATTAAAGAGGGTTGGATTAAATGTAAACCCGTCCCACTGGGTATCAAAAGTGAGCTTAGTAAAATCTACGCTCCTTTGCGTATACCCACCAGACAGCCCAACGGAGACCATGTTTTTGTCATTAATTCCCAAATGATAAGCAGCAAACCCTTCACTTCTTGTAAGCGCCAGATCGCCATTACCCGCCTTATCATTAAAAAATGCCAGACCAAGCCCAAGCCAGTTATCACTTGTTTCTTTATGAAAAGCCTGAAAATCTGCAAAGGCAGAAAATGTGCTATAAGGCACAGGAATAGAAGCCCACTGGTTACGATAATTTACGCCTAACCTGTAATCATTAGTAGGCATAAGCGCCGTATTCGCCGGGTTTAGCAGCATGGGAGCATTGTAATACTGAGAAAAGTGAATGCTTTGAGCTATAGATCGCTGCTGTACGAGCAACATAACCGAAAGGCATAGGACAGTATAACGAAGCAAATACTTTTTCATAAATAATTTAACGTAATAAAGTTACATTTCCTTTCTTTTGTAAAGTAGTACCATCTACAAAACTTACATTCAATATGTATGCGTACGCGTCTATTGGTTGTGGTTGTCCTTTGTATGTACCATCCCAGCCAATGCTCTGGTCTTTTGTTTCAAAAACCATTTCGCCCCAGCGGTTGTATATTCTGAAATCCAAAGTTGCAATAGCTGCGCCTCTTACATACAGTATATCATTCGATCCATCTCCATTGGGGCTAAAGCCTGTGGGCACATCAGCAAGAGGCAGAACATCTGATGAAACCTGCAGGCATACTCTTGCTGAACAGCCCAGGTTGTTTAAAGCCTCAAGACAGACATTATAACTGCCGGTCTTTCTAAAAAAGTGCACCGGGTTGGTTACCTTACTGGTAGCGCCATCACCAAAATCCCATAAATAGGCAGTAGCATTTACCGACTGATTTGTAAAATAAGTTGGCACGTTAGTAACAGGTATGGTTGGGCTATCTATAAATGCCGCAGTTGGTATGGGCAATACTACAAGTGTCTTTTTAAAAGTATCGCTTCCATTGCAGGAGCTGGGGTTGCTGACGATCTCTATCACAGTAAATGTTCCGACACTATCATATTCGTGAGCGGGTACG
>DATNFP010000077.1:0-3879 GCA_035606335.1 Flavipsychrobacter sp.
TGTTCTCCTGCTGGGCGGGGAAGACACAGGTTCTTTTTCTTTTCATTTTTTATTCATTTGTCTTGAGATTTTAATTTCTGATTCATCAATTGGTCCTATTAGGGTTGATTAAAAAAAGACGTCAATGAGACAAGATAAAAAAATGGTATTGAAATACTCACCTGCAGGATCTTTCCCTTTTCTTTTTTTGTTCATTGGCTTCAAGCTTTGGATTTTTGATTCATTACTTGGATCGCTTGATACTGTTATCACTAATTAAAGATATTAGTGAGATAAAATAATAATAAAAAATAAAATGAAATACTCACCGGCAGGTTCTTTTGCTTTTCATTTCTCCATTGGTTTCAGAATTTCAGTTTCTGATTCATCGCTTGGGACTGTCATCCCTAATTAAAGATGTCAGTGAGACGAAATAATAAAAAAACAGATCGAAATACTTACCTGCAGATGCTTTGCCTTTTCGTTGTTTGCTCATTTGTTTCAGAATTTCAGTTTCTGATTCATCACTTGAGACTGTCATCGCTAATTAAAGATGTTAGTGAGATGAAATAATAAAAAATAAAATGAAATACTTACTGGCAGGTTCTTTTGCTTTTCGTTGTTTGCTCATTTGTTTCAGAATTTCAGTTTCTAATTCATCGCTTGGAACTGTCATCACTGATTAATGATGTCAGTGAGACGAGATAATAAAAAATTAGATTGCAATACCAACCTGCATTTTCTTTGCCTCTTTTTTTTCTTATTTGTTTCATTAAAGCTTCAATTTCAGATTCATCGCTAGATACTGTTGTTGTAACGGCTGTACCATCATGTAATACTGCAAAACTATCTCAAATAAAGAAAATACAGATCAAGTAGCATATAGTTTGACGAAAAAATTTACCAACTGATTTTTCCTCCCATTTAGCCTTGAGCTTATTTTTTTGCTTAAAATATAAACCTGTATGTAAATTGGACAATAGCAAGTAGTAAGAATCTAAAACAATACTGTAAGCAGTGCGGTGACACTTACTTCGATCCTGAAGTTTTTGTTTTAAAGCTTCATGAAAAACCCATTCTTGGAACCCAAATTTTTCTCCATACCGATGCTCTGCCTATCAAGAAAAAGTTATTTTTCTCTGAAAAAGAAAAAATAAAACTTTATACCAACCGCTTCAATCCAGGTTTCAGCAAGAACCATATCAAGAGTTCTATAAGTTGTGTTAGGAAGAACCTTGCTTTTTCTTATGAGGTCGCCAAAATAAGCTTTTATACGACGAATTTGTCCTTTTTTTTTGTCAAGATTAAATGTAGTATTGATGGATATTTTCGACTTTCCAAGTGGCTTCTCAATTGATTGGATACGTGTTGGATTGACTTTTTGCATAAGCTCTGTACATTTTTCTTGCAAACCTTGTAACTCCTCTCTTAAAGGATTGTCGGTTTGCAAGATGGAAGCAGACATCGAAGAGCCTTCCATGATGAAAAATGACAATGTTGAAAAGCCTTTTATGACGAAAAAAGTGAAAAGGATAAATATAAAGATTTACATTATGATTTGTTTACAAACATATGCATGTGATCATTACAAACACATGCATGTGATCATATCATTTGTTTACAAACACATGCATGTGATCATATCATTTGTTTACAAACACATACATGTGACCCTGCATATAGATTTTGTTGATTTTTTAATGCTGACCAAAATTTTACATAATCACATGATGTAAATGAATTATGAACCAATTTCTTAATTCTGGCCAAAAATTAAACATAATTTTTATTCGATATTTTCAATCGTCCCTGATGTGATCATATGATTTATTCACAAGCACATGATGCGCACGTGATCATAAACGAGGAAGTATAAATTAAAGCTTTTTGCATGCAAGAAATAAACACAAATAAAATACTACCAAAGAATGTCATGGTTACTCTGGAAATCAAGCTTTTTTGTCTCGGTGAAAAAATAGCTCAATTGTGATAATGAGCGTGATGCTTACCAAACGAAACTTCTGGTATTGGGAGATCATAAGTTAAAGGCTCTATGCGCATGCAATTTACACCGTAACTCAAATTGCTGGGATAGTCACCGATGTCAACAAATGTTTGATATAACAAAAGTAAAAGCAAGAATAAAGCTTTACATATTATAGTAGTAATAGCAAAAGTCATCAAACATAAAAGCTTGTTCAAATTACTGAATTTATTTGATCTTTAATCGGCAAGAAGTTCTTCAGGCTTTTCAAGTACATAGCTCACTGCTCCTATTTTGAAAAATGCCACA
Organism: Flavipsychrobacter sp.; assembly: GCA_035606335.1. Lineage (GTDB taxonomy): Bacteria > Bacteroidota > Bacteroidia > Chitinophagales > Chitinophagaceae > DATNFP01. The sequence goes on from DATNFP010000077.1 coordinate 2,273, forward strand.
CATTTCTTTATTGTCGAGACGTTAATAAATTCCTTTGCGCTAAACTTTCTAAAGGTTCGTAGTCCGTAGAGTTCTTCTTGACGGACATCGTATGCGTTATGCACGTAAGCTAACATATACTTTTCATTTGCATACTCATGAACCAGGTAATAAAGCACTCGTCCATAAAATGGCTTCATCTCGTATATTCCATTGTGGTTAGCAATCTCCAATTCATACTAAAATACTTCAAGTGTAAAGATTAACCTTGTAATGGAGAAAAGCACATGACGTAAAAATACCTTTATGCATGAATTATCGCGTGATTTGGCACCTGTAATTGTTAATAAAGAACTGATCATATAACTGTCCTTTGTACGCAAACGAGAAAAACACTAACCAGTATTACTAAGCTAAAAAAAAAGAAAAATGGGATGAGTATAGAGGTTAAAATATATTGATTAGTAATATTACCTCTTTAACAAGAAAGTCATTCATAGCACGGTAATAACTTCTTAGGCGCAAAAGTTCACGATCGGTATTATTTTCACCATTATGCAACCTATAGGTTGAACTAGGAAACCACAATTGTTCAGAGTTTTCTTCTAAACTAAAGACTTGGTCTTCTTTGTACACTCGGCCTTCTTTTGGTGGAAAAACCCTTTCGCAGACATCAGGCAAAAAGCAGATATGGTTGAATCTATCGATTGTTAAGATATTGTTAACCAGGTTGGTATAGGGGTGCAAATGGGAGTGTACCAGAGGCTGAAGGATTCCGCATAGGCGTTCCATTGGGTACTGCCAAAAAGTCCAGCAAGGACCACAATCACTTATTGAGGCCTCGACATGTAAAAGATAGTAGAAAACCATTTTGTAGGCAGACAAATGTTTATCATCGCGTTTTTCAAATATACTAAACATCTAAAATAAGTGAGGTTATCAACAAAAAATCACTTAATATAATAAAGCTACATTACCTTTCGTAATTACTTAAAAAACTCTGGAAATACATGCCGACTTTTTTTAATTCTTCTCGGGTAATGCTGCGTTTTACACAGATTTGGGAACTTGACACATAGGCAGCCCAACCTCGCAATATTCTATACTTGTAAAGGAGAGGTTAATAAAATTAATAAAACCAAAATTATATATTGAAAATTACCTTTCATCTTGCTGGTAATTCACTAATAGTGGCAAAGAATAAAGGTTGGTCCAATTGGTCCACTCTTCTGCTTTAAATCCATTTGAGTGGCGAGCAATGTTAATCGGAGCTCGTCCAAACTCTGTCGGAATAGCTTTTCTATTAGCTTCCATGATTTCACCTATTTCTTCCCAAACTTTTTTGCTCAATATATACGAATTATCATCAGGCCGATTCAGATCAGAATTTGAAAAGAAGACACCGTTCCAATGTTTAAACATCCATATGCTTACTCCTTCAAATAGAAGATGCATAATATCTAGCAGAAATGATCTTGGAAATTTGCACGCCTTTAATTCAAAAAGAATGCTTTTTCCATTTATACCTGTAAATTAAATTACGATTCAAAGAATGTTTAAGATTATTAAACACTTAATGCGATATAGAAAACTTACCAGTATTCATTGATAAATGCTTACAAGCAGTC
>DATNFP010000078.1:0-25194 GCA_035606335.1 Flavipsychrobacter sp.
TTTTCAAAATAAAAAAAAAACTTAAAAAGTTCTAACATTTCCGTAGTTGTTCCCGTCTATCTGTGTAATCTAAAACTTTTTAAGCTTAAGATTTTTTTATTATTACAATTAACTATCTGAAAATCATTTATTTACCAACCAAAAAATTGAATCCCTATGAGAAGATTTATGCTCTTGATGATTGCTTTGCTGACAATTCAATCATCGTATGCGTGTACTGCAAATTTCACTTATAACGCATCACCGGTCAACAATTCAATATTAAACTTCACATTTACCAACACATCAACACATCCCACTACCTCTGGATCTGGCAGCAGCACTATATTTTTTGGCGATGGCAGTAGTTCTTACATTGATACATCTGTAAGTCATAATTACGCTGATACCGGAACCTATACTGTTATGCTTACAACATATTATTACGACAGCTCTACCCTTACTATATGTTATGATACTATTAAGGAATCAGTATACGTTGGTTACCAGCCATGTGCTACTAAACTTCTAGACTCAATGGCTAATGACAGCATGGTTTATTTCTGGGTGTTTAACCCTGCAGGTACTTCGCCGATGACTTATAACCTGGATTTGGGCGATGGCACAAGCGCTACTGTTTCGTCTTTCCCTTATGTCTATGTTTATTCATCTCCGGGTAGCTACACAGCTACACTAACGGCGGCAAGCGTGTCTGCCGGTTGCACCTATACCAATGAAGAACTAATAACAATTAGTAAGTCGCTTGATTGTAGTAAGAATCATGCAAGCTTTACTGTAAGCAAAAGCATTAATACAATAACCTGTACCAATACATCTACTACCGGTGCAGGAAGTGTGTACTCTACAACATATGACTACGGCGATGGCACTTTTTCGACCAGCTCTACTCATACATACCTTGCTACCGGCACCTATACAATAACATTAACTGAGGAATGGGCAGATTCGTCAGTAACATCTACATGCACAGATACTGTTTCTCATTCTGTTGTAATTGACTCCGTAGCATTCCCTATAGATTGCAGTAAGAATCATGCAAGCTTTACAAAGAGCCAGATATATAGCACCGTAACATTCAATAATACTTCTGTTACCGGCTCTGGGATACTATCTTATGAGTGGTGGGATTTTGGTGATGGTACAACTTCTTCTGCAACCAACCCTGTACATAATTACACTACAACAAGTTCATATTCTGTCAGGCTAATTGTAGCCTGGGTAGATAGTGCACGTACCTATGGCTGTATGGATACTGTATACGATTCTGTACGAGTTGACAGTGTAGTGGGTGGGCCCAGTGTTATTTCGGGAACTATTTATAAAGATAGCGCAGTAGCACCTATCTATGCAGACTTCGAAGTTTATTTGATCACTTACGATTCTGCCACAAGCATTATTACCGCAATGGATTCTACTTATGCTTTCGATTATGGTAGTGGATATACTTACTACTTTAACAGTGAACCGTCAGGCAATTATTTGATCAAAGCTTACATAACCAATAATGACACTAGTGGTACCGGTTATGTACCTACTTATCATGATTCCAGCACTTATTGGGCTACAGCCAATTATCTGAATTATATTGGAGGAACCTCTGCAACTGCCAATATCTATATGCAAAAAGGAATTCTAACAAGTGGCCCTGGATTTATTGGCGGTGATGTTCTTACAGGCGCGGGCAGGGCTTCAGGTGGCAAAGGCACAGTAGGGACACCGGTTGCTGGGTTGATCATTTATCTCGAAGATGCATCAGGGAAGTTGGTTGAATATACTCACACGGATGCCAAAGGAAATTATTCTTTCAATAACATAGCTTTAGGCTCTTACATTATTTTCCCTGAAGACATGGGCTATACAACTATTTCATATCCTGTCACTCTTAGCTCAGGCGCATCTAAGCTAAATAGTATCAACTTCAAGCAGAATTCTACAACTATAGAACCATCTACTACGGGAATTGAAAATGTTACTGCCGAAAATAAAATATCAATTTATCCCAATCCTACTACCGGCATGGTTACCATACAGTGGAACAATACAAAAGCACAAGCTGCTGATGTAACAGTTACTAACATCACAGGCCAGAAAGTATTTCAAACACAACTAAAGGCCAGTAATCAAAACGCATTGAATTTATCTCAACTAAATTCAGGCATATATCTTATCAATGTTACCAGCGATGGCATACGCGAAATACAGAAAATAATAGTGCAGCATTAGTCGAATTTCCATGAAACACAAGCAAGAGGGTGTCTATACGGCACCCTCTATTTTTTATATACAGTGAAGCTCTAATTGATGTTGTACGGCTGCATTTAATGAACTATTTTAGTTCCACCATAAAACGTTTTAATAGCATGGGAAAAATGGACAAAAGGGTAGATGCCTACATCGCTAAATCGGCAGAATTTGCTCAACCTATTCTTAATCATATCCGTGCACTTATCCATAAAGCCTGCCCGGAAGTGGTGGAGGTGATAAAATGGAATTTCCCCAACTTCGAATATCATGGAGTGCTTTGCAATGTGGCTGCTTTTAAAGAGCATTGCGCATTTGGATTTTGGAAGGCTTCGCTCATGAAAGACCCGGAAAAAATATTCGGCAAAACAGCAATGGGTGATCTTGATAAAATAAGAAGCATGAAAGACTTGCCCAAAGATAGTGTCCTGATAAAGTATATCCAGGAAGCTATGAAGCTGAATGAAGAAGGCGCAAAAGTACCACGGCGTGTACCCTCAAAAGATAAAACACTCGATATACCCGATTATTTCACTAAAGCTATCAGCAAAAACAAAAAGGCGTTAAAAACCTTTGAAGGATTCAGCTACACTAACAAAAAAGAATATGTGGAATGGGTAACCGACGCTAAAACTGACGATACCAGGGACAAGCGGCTCGACACCACTGTTGAATGGCTTGCAGAAGGAAAAGTAAGAAACTGGAAGCACATCAAGAAGTAAGCCTTTGTTACGAAAAGCTGCCATTCTTATTCGACTTATAATTATATCACGTTCCTGCGCTCGAGCCCTCCGCTATATTTCTAATTCCATTTTTTCGCAACCACTCCTTGAAAGATTTTGAGTCCTGCGGGACAAATGTAACAACCTGGTTAGTACTTAGAGATATTATAAAAGTATCCATGGACAACAGGTATGCTGATAACTGATTAGCGGCATAGGGGAAGCCGGGATAATTAGGTTTTTCCATAATAGGCTTTTCTTCACAATTCAATTAGGGCAATAAAATTATGGCAACCTCTTCAATTAAAAAAAATACATAATTGCTTTACACCATTCATGTTACCTTAATATAAATTAATCTATAAATTTTTTATCAGTTTTATCATGTTTTAGTTAAAATAAAATATTAGAGGATGTTAAATAATTATATCATCCTATAAAAGCATAGCATTACCCCTACATATTGGTATATCATCCATTCCATTAACTTAGCGGTATTTTAACGATAGCTATGCTGAAATTTGAACGGTTTACTTTAGATAACGGATTACGGGTAATTGTACATCTCGATACAGCCACTCCAATGGCTGCCATGAATATATTATATGATGTTGGCGCACGTGATGAGGATCCACACCGCACAGGATTTGCTCATTTGTTTGAGCACCTCATGTTCGGAGGTTCCGTAAACATTCCAGAATATGATGAGCCATTGCAAATGGCAGGAGGGGAAAACAACGCATATACAACAAACGACATTACCAATTACTATATCCAGCTACCGCTCCAAAACCTTGAAACTGCCTTTTGGCTCGAAAGCGACAGAATGAAATCACTTGCTTTCAGTGAAAAGAGTCTTGATGTACAGCGTAAGGTAGTGAGTGAAGAATTTAAAGAGCATTATCTTAACAAGCCTTATGGCGATGCGTGGCAGCATCTGCGTTTACTGGCTTATAAAACACATCCCTACCAATGGATGACGATCGGTAAAAGCCTGAAAGAAATAGAAGATGCACAATTGGAAGATGTAAAAGCATTTTTTTTCAAGCATTACCGTCCGGTAAATGCCATATTATCTGTAGCCGGAAATGTGACTGTTGAGCAGGTGAAAACTCTTGCTGAAAAATGGTTTGGTGATATTCCAGAAGGTAAGAAGTATGTCCGCAAATTACCTGCTGAACCATATCAACAAGATACACGCACTGCAACTGTATTTGCAGATGTGCCGCTGGACGCCATCTACAAAGCATGGCACATGGGCGCGCGGCTCTCGCTTCCTTATTATGCTTCTGACCTGATCACAGAAATAATGGGAAATGGGTATGCATCGCGTTTATATCAACGCCTGGTGAAAGAAGAAAAATTATTTAGCAATATAAGTTGTTACCACACAGGCAGCCTCGATCCGGGTCTGCTGGTGGTGGAGGGGCATGTAAGTGAAGGCAAAAATATTGAAGATGCCAATGCCGCAATAGAACGAGAGATGGAGAAATTAGTTGCCGATGGTGTAAAGGATGAAGAGCTGCAAAAAGCCAAGAACAAGATAGAAGCAATGATAGCATTTGAAGACATGCCACTATTATCCCGAGCTAATAATCTTGCGTTTTACGAGCTGCTTGGAGATGCCCAACTAATAAACGAAGAATGGAACAGGTATCAGTCCGTAACGAGCGCGTTTCTACAGGAAACAGCACGAAATATTTTGAGACCTGATAATTGCAGCACTTTATTTTATAGAAAAAAGACAGAACAGGAAGTTACATCTGAAGTAAGAGACTAAACCAAACTTATTTTAATGCTTTTTGAAGGAAAATTTATTGATAACGGTAACGCCTTTGACAACCGTATTACTAAATTATTTGGCATTCGTTACCCCATAGTGCAGGCTGGTATGATATGGGCTTCGGGCTGGCGATTGGCCTCTGCAGTAAGCAATGCCGGAGGGCTGGGCATAATAGGTGCCGGCAGCATGTACCCTGATATTCTCAGAGAGCATATACAAAAGTGCAAACAAGCTACCAATCTTCCTTTTGGGGTAAACCTTCCTTTATTATATCCCGACCTTGAGAAGCATGTAGAAATAATAATAGAAGAAAAGGTTCCCGTTGTATTTACATCCGCCGGCAATCCTAAAACGTGGACAAGCAAATTCAAAGAGCAGGGTATTAAAGTAGTACATGTAGTATCAAGTGCCAAGTTTGCAAAGAAGAGCGAAGACGCAGGTGTAGATGCCGTAGTTGCCGAAGGGTTTGAAGCAGGGGGGCATAACGGTCGTGAAGAAACTACTACACTCTGCCTTATACCCTCGGTAAGAGATGCAATTACTATTCCACTAATAGCAGCAGGTGGTATCGCCACAGGCAGGTCTATGTATGCAATGATGTCGTTGGGTGCAGAAGCTGTACAGATGGGTAGCCGTTTTGTATGCAGTCCTGAGGCAAGCAGTAACCAGGCTTTTAAAGGTACGGTGGTGAAAGCTAATGAAGGCGATACAATAGTTACAATGAAAAAACTAACCCCTGTGCGAATGATAAAAAATCATTTTTATCAGCAAGTGCAGGAGGCTGAAGATACTTGCGCATCAATAGATGAACTTACCGATCTGCTCGGCAGGGCACGTGCCAAAAAAGGCATGTTTGATGGAGACCTTGATGAGGGAGAATTGGAAATTGGTCAGATCAGTGCTATCATCAGGGATATAAAGCCCGCTGCAGAAATAGTTGCCGATGTATGGAGAGAGTTTTGCGAAACTGCAAAAAGTCCGTTTTCATATTAGATCAAACTACTCGATCAGGTAATTTGGTTCATCTGTAGTTAATGTCAGGTCTACATTATCCATACCTGCAATACCTTCAATAGAACCTTTTATGTGAGCAGCGTTAAGCAATACTTTTTCCAACTGCTTTTCACGTGCCTTCCATAGTTTTTCCATCTGGTCGCGTTCTCTTTGTATCGACATTTTCATCGACATAAAGCCTTCACGTATTGCTTTCCATTGCCCTGAAAATTCCTGGCTGGTCAGGTAGTTATAGAGCAATACCATTTTGTCCCCTTTATTTTCCTGGCTTTTGGTAGCATTATATACTCTTATTATCAAATCTCTCAGCACATAAGCCAATGGAGTTACTTCATCAAAAGTGCATATCCATACTCCGTCTCGTTCGCCAAAGCAATCCATATCCTTAGGCATAGATTGTGTTACCAATACTGCAACATCAGCGCCCAGGCTTATCATATCCTTCTTTAGCTTTTCTATCCATTCCTTGCTAAAGTCCTTTGTACGCTTGCTTTCGTAAATGATTTTCCCACATTCCTGTCCAAAATTGTTGCGAACTGTTTGTACAGAATCTGCCCCCTTTATCCCCTTCCCCACTTCACTGATCAGATCAAACGGAAAAGAGTTTCTTAGCAATGCCTCAAGCGCTAATTCCTGTACTTCGCCTTGCAGTTGCATAGAGCCTTGCTCTGCCTTTCTTTTCATTTCTTCAGCCAACTTGCGTTGGTCTTCCAGTTGCTTCTCCAACTCTTTTAGCTTCATCTGGTATTCTGATTCACGCAACTTGCTTTTCTCTTCTTCTTCTTTCTTTAATACCTCATGGATCTTTTCCCGTTCCTCGAGGATCGACCTTTTTAGTTTCAGATCCATTTCCTGTTCCTGAATCATCAATTTTTCTTTCAGCTCCAGGGCTTCCATCTCTATCTTTTGAGTAGTCCTTATTTTTTCGTCTTTTTCATTGATCAGGTTCTGGAAGTGTTTCAGTTGATTGTCATATTCGGCAACCATATTTTTCTTCAGATCAAGAGATATATTTTCGGTAAGTATCTTGCGTTCCGCATCAAGACGTGTTTTTAATTCCTCTTCCTGCTTCAGTTGCTTTTCATATAGCAAATTTTCTTTCTGTCTGAATTCGTCTTCTTTCTTCTTCTGCCATTCTACCATTTGTGCTCTTAGTTGCCTTTGTAGCTCGTCACGGATGGCATCCGTCGGCTCAAACTGGTGGGCACAATTGGGGCATGTGATTGTTGTAGTAGTCATACGCTGCAAAGTCTGATATGGAAAATTACAAATATCGCAACTACTGCAGAACTTGATTGCTTATTATTTTTGAGTATTTTTCCACACTGATGCGCCCTCGTGTATTACTGACATTTTGCTGTTTGATGTTATATGTCACTGCCTTTTCGCAGTCGGGACGAGCTGTCCGCCTGTACAATAAGGCGATGAGATATGAGGCAAAAAAAAATACTGGTAAAGCATGCAGGGAAATGCAAAAAGCTATCGATGCTGCCCCAACGTTTACCAATGCCTATAGTGCATTGGGCGAATGGTATTTTAAAATGCACCGTTTCGATTCAGCGGCAACAGTTTTTGAGCAGGCATATAAACGTTGCCCAAAAGGCAACACTGCATTCGCAAAGCCCCTGGCGAAAAGCTTTGTTTTTTGTGATAGCACGGCTAAGGCTTTGCAAATATTAAATAATTACACTCCTTCAAAAGATAATGGTGAGTGGCAAAAGCTAAAAGACCAGGCGCTTTTCATTAACCAGGTGATGAGCAATGCTGATACGGATACTGCTTTCAACATGGGGCCACGTATCAATACAAAAGACCCTGAAATGTTCCCGTTTATTTCTCTGGATACACAAACTTTTTATTTTACACGCCGTGTAAATAATATGGATCAGGACTTCTTCTTTGCCAAGCCTGATAGCTGTGGCGGCTGGTTTACCGCACGTAGCATGAAAAGCCCCTTCAATACACCGGACCAGGAATTGGGTCAGACAATGTCCGCCGATGGACATTATTTGTTTTTCACACGTTGCGAAAATCGTAGCGAAAATGGCTGGGACCAGGGGGGATGCGATCTGTTCATGGCATACAGATCGGATAGTACATGGTCGGTACCTCAAAGTTTTGGTGCTACTATCAATACAAATGACTATGAAGGGATGGCTTGCTTATCACCCGATAATAGAGAACTTTATTTTGTCAGTAATCGCCCTGGAGGGTATGGTGGTATGGATATCTGGGTATCCGATTTTGAAGATGGCTTATGGCAACCACCCAAAAACCTCGGACCTGAAATAAATACCCCCGGCAACGAGATCACTCCTTTCCTGCACATAGATAACCAGACCCTATTTTTTGCAAGCGATGGTCATCAGGGCATGGGTGGTACTGATTTCTTTATGAGCAAACGTATTAATGATACTACATGGTCCAAGCCCATAAATATGGGATATCCAATCAATACTACTGCTGATGAAATGAGTATTTGCGTATCGGTAGATGGCAAAAAAGTTTATTTCGCATCCGATAGAGACAGCCTTGCCGGCAACTACGACATATATGAAATGAAACTCCCTCAGCGTTTCCAGCCGGTTCCGGTAAGCTATATAAAGGGTTTTGTGTACGATAGCATAAGCAAGGACAAGCTGAATTACGCAAATATTTTTATTAGTGACGCAAATACGGGTAACCAGCTATTTCAATTTCAGTCCAATAGGGGCGATGCCACCTTTACCATTACATTACCCGTAGGTGGTAAATATGTGTGCAACACTACCCGTATTAGTTACCAGGAGGTAAGCGATACTATATCCTTTACAGACCAGTATCTGCAAAATGCGTTGGAATATGATATACCCATGCTTCCCGATGACTACGTGCGCCCGATAAAGGATACTGTAGTATTCACAGTGCATTTCCCCAAAAACAGTGCTTCCCTCACTGATAGTGACAAGGCAATGATAAGCCAGGCAATGGATCCATGGCTTATGGAAAAAGGTATAACGATATTGGTAAATGGCTATACCGATAACAGCGGCACACCTATCATCAATGAGCAGCTTTCTTATACAAGGGCCAACCTGGTAGCTCAGCAACTCACCACATTGGGAATTGACCCTCTTAATATTAAATCCCAGGGATGGGGGGAAGCTAATCCTATAGCGCCAAACGATATAGAAGACAACATGAGCCGTAATAGGCGTGTGGAAGTAATTATCAGGAGATAATATTCCTTACAATCAAAAAAATAATAAAGTATAATCCCCGAATTGTGAAGCTTTGGAAATAGCAAATGGCTTTTTCTGCTCATACTTAGCACTTTTTTTTACTTTTACCGCCAATATTAAAGCACATTTATGACGCATCAATTGCTTAAAGGAAAAAGGGGTATCATTTTCGGCGCCCTCGATGAACGTTCCATCGCATGGAAAACCGCGCTCCAGGCTGTAAATGAAGGGGCTCAGATTGTCCTGTCTAATGCTCCCATTGCGCTTCGTATGGGTAAGATCAATGAATTGGCAAAGCAATGTAACGATGCCCCGGTAATAGCAGCCGATGCTACTTCTCTTCCTGACCTGGAAAACCTTTTTAATAAAGGCACCGAAGCATTAGGTGGAAAGATGGACTTTGTATTGCATTCAATAGGCATGTCGCCCAATGTGCGGAAAGGGGTGGAATACACAAATACCAACTACGATAACTTTCAAAAAACTTTAGATATATCTGCTCTTTCATTGCACAAAGTGCTGCAAACAGCTATGAAGCTGGATGCGTTAAATGAATGGGCTTCGGTACTCGCGCTAAGCTATATCGCGGCTCAACGTACATTCCCGGGTTATAATGATATGGCTGATGCAAAGGCATTGCTCGAAAGTATTGCCCGCAGTTTTGGTTATCAATATGGCTTTGCTAAAAAAGTAAGAATAAATACCATCTCCCAATCTCCTACTGTGACAACAGCGGGTTCCGGCGTATCTGGTTTTGATGTGTTCTTCCATTATGCTGAAAAAATGTCCCCATTAGGTAATGCAAGTGGTGAAGACTGTGCTAATTTCTGCATAGCGTTATTCAGCGACTATACCCGCATGGTAACAATGCAAAATCTCTTCCACGATGGCGGTTTCTCTAATACAGGAGTTAGTCACCTTATTGTAGAGGAAATTCAAAAGGCTGCATCCGAAACAGCTTCAAATTAAATCTCTTACATAACAGCAATAATTAGTAGAGTGATACGTTTTAAGCCTATGCAAATGACGAAATGGACGGGTTTATTGCTGTTATGTCTTTATTGTTGTGCTGCAAATGGGCAGGTTGTAGGTGGGCAATATGCTTTCGAATACCTCCGTCTTTCCAACGCTCCGCATGTTTCAGCCTTAGGCGGCATTAGTGTTGCCAACCCAGATGACGACATTGCATTTGCACTCCAGAATCCTTCACTCATGCGACCGGCACTGCACAATGAGCTTGAGCTGAATTACAATGGCTACTATGCCGGTATCAGTGTTATGAACTTGCAATATGGCTACCATGTGCCGAAGATCAATACTTCATTTGCATTAGGTGTTCAGTATCTCAATTACGGCACCTTTACGCACACAGATGATCTCGGGAATATTTATGGGAATTTTTCTGCAAATGATTACGCACTTACCCTTGCAGCATCACGCAGCTACGAAGGCAACTGGCGCTATGGTGCCGATATCAAATGGGCACACTCCACATTGTATACCAGCACTGCTTCTGCTGTATTATCCGACGTGGGAATAAATTATTATGACACTTCTACCTTGTGGGATTTCGGTGTAGTAGCAAAAAATATGGGTGTGATGCTAAAAGAATATACCCCCAATAATTATGAGCCCCTGCCTTTTGATCTGCAAATGGGTGTTACAAAACAATTCAAGCATTTACCTCTTCGTCTTATTGCTACTGTTCATCACTTATATCAATGGGATATAAAGTATAATAATCCTGCAGATAATATAACATCAAACATCCTCGGCACAGCGGATACAAATGCAAACGCCACTAAAGGTTATTTCTTCGACAAATTATTCAGGCATTTTATTTTCGGGGCAGAGCTAACATTGGCAAAAAGACTTGCACTTACCGTTGCCTACAACGATCTTGAACGCACAGAGCTTGCCATACAAACACATACAGGGTTAGCTGGTTTTTCATTTGGAGTCAATTTGTATCTTAATAAATTCCAGGTACACTATGCCCGCAATTATTATCACATCGCAGGCCCTTACAATGAGATCGGCATCACAATGGCATTAAATAAATTGTTTGGTGCTGGCAGAAGTGAAGACCATTTGCATTGGAGTGCTGTATATCCTGATTGGCAATAATTCTCTTATAAATAAGACCAGTTACTTTACTTTCACTTTATGCCTTCGTGGAAAATTAAACAACAAAGAAGTACCAAGCGGAATAAAGAAAATAGCAATGGTAATTAACGAAGTGCCCCAATCTGCAGCATGGCTTTCTAATAATTGAGATAAGCTGCTCGTCGGATAAAAATGTTCGTATAACGACATCCCAAGCTTCATCCCTAATACACCCAATACAATAAAAGCGGAGACCTCAAGAAATGGGAAACGCTCCATAAGCTTCACAAAACCTTGCGCCACAAACCGCATGGCAAGAATACCGATAAAGACGCCCACCCATACCAGGATAATATTATTAGTAAAGGCTACTGCGGCAAACACATTGTCAATAGAAAATATCAAGTCCATTGTTTCTACCATCAACACAGTAGCCCATAAAGGTCCAAGTCTGTTCAGCATTGTTCTGTATATCCAGTTCTTATTTTTATCTATTGTTTCATCCTCTTTAATTTTCCTCGCCTTTGCAACAAAATATTTAATGCACAAATACAATAGGTATAAGCCTGCTATAGGTTTAAGCCACCATATTTTTATAAGAAATGAAGCGAAGAAAAGGCAAATGCCTCTAAAAATATAAGCGCCTACAATACCATAGCTCAAAGCCTTTTTCCTATTCTTTGGTGAAAGGTCAAGCACCATTGTCGCAATAACAGCTGCATTATCTACAGACAACAAACTTTCAATAAGAATAAGATTCAGGATAATAGTAATAGCAGTAACAGGTTGACTTATTATCTGGTGAAAGAGTGCTTGTATATCCATGCTTGCAATATCCTGATTTTCAGAAACGCTTTAGTTACCTCGCAAATTTAATACTAAATGCGTTACTTGATCGGTAGCTATCTGCGTATTAGCTGCCGTAGCAGAGTGCTTCCATCTATATCTACCTGTAAAAAATAGCTCCCGTTTGCAAGGTCTTTGCATGGTATTGTAATAGAGCTGGCATTAACTCTTTCCTTCCATATTATTTGGCCCTGTACATTGGTTAGTATAATCACAGATCCGTTTTGCAGGTTATCTACTTGCCAGTTATCATTTGAGGGATTAGGGTATACGCGAATGGTATTTTTTTTTAATTGCTGTACTCCTAATGTAGTATCTTCCGATATTGTTCCTACTTTATTTAATATCCAGTTATTGGGATCAATTGCAATACTATCTATAGTTTTATCCCATGTAAAATTATATAATTGCGAAGCCTCATCGTTATATACTCTCACTACAGTATCACCCGATGATGAGCTAAGTTGTATTTCTAATGGAGTGGCAAACAGCTTTGTGACTGATGGGTCTGAAGCAGTTTGATTTAATTGGAGTGTTACATTACTACCTTTTTGATTCCACTTAATAGAAAAGGTCGGATACCCTTGTCCATATATCCACTGGTTAAAGAATGTATCCAGGTTTTGTCCATAAACAGATTCGGCCATTTTTTTCAGGCTGTCTGTATTGGCAAGACCAAATGCATATTGTTGCTGGTAGTTCTTCAGCACTTGAAAAAACATACTGTCGTTAGGAGCTATAAAGCGTAGCATATGCACCACTGCAGCCCCTTTATAATAAGTAAGTCTTATATCAAATACTCGGCTGGTATTATTGGTATCAGTTACATATACACTGCCATTAGTGTAACTCAGCACATTATTATACCGCACTGTCCGGTAATCGTATGCAGCAGCCTTGCTCCAGAAGTGCTCTACAAAAAGCTGTTCTGTATAAGATGCAAAACCCTCACTAAGCCATATATCTCCCCAGCTTGAATAAGTAACGTGATCGCCAAACCATTGGTGTCCCAATTCATGTGCTATCAATGGTGTTTCAGTCACACCTATTGTCGTCATAGTTTGGTTTTCCATTCCTCCATTCAGATTAGAAAAACACATGCCATATTTTTCTTTATAAAAAGGGTATCTGCCATATAAGGTAGACAGATAATTAACCATCATACCCACACTGTCAAAATTTGCTTTATAGGCCGGAACAAAAGTTGTAGTATCAAAAAAGAAATTTTGTATGAGCATTGAGTCTGTGCTGCCCGTAAAGTGCATATAAGATGAGTAGTCTCTATATGGAGCTACTGCGACTGAAAGCAGGTAATAGTCTATTGGGTAGCGGGTCTTCCATTGGTATTGTATATGGCTGCTGTCTATTGTTACTACTTTTTGCAATAACCCGTTACTACCTGCTTCAGTTCCTGTTGGTATGGTCACCCAAATATCTGCCGAATCTATTTTGTCTGTTAATGATTGCTTGCTTGGCCACCAATCAGATGCTGTATATGGATCGCTTAATGTATATAGTATTTGTGTACCTGATGGAAAATTAGCTTGCACTAATCCTAAGCCAAATAGACCTGTGCCGCTGGCAGGCTCACCATGATAAAAAATCTCGGCGTTAAAAACAGAGCCATAACTCAATGGGGTGGATAACACTACGCTTCTCACTGTTCCGCTTGTCGTTACTGTAGATAATACTCCATTCAGCTTTAACGAATCAATGGTTAAATCATTATTCAGCTCAAAAACATATTTGGTAAGGGATGAGTTTGTTACACGCGCCCTGGTGGTAACGTCTCCTGTAATAGTGGTAGATATATTAGTCAGGTTTAAGTTGAATTTTACATATTGCACATCATAATCGTTTTCAGCAATATCAGCAAGCGTTGTCTTTGCTAACCTTTGTGCTAAAGCATGCTTTTCTTTGGTATAATCCCCCGCATAAACGTTTATCGATATAAAAAGTAAGAGTAGTATGTATAGTAGTTTTTTCTGATTCATATCCCAAGTTAATGAAATCTTTGTTGTAACTATTTTCAGGTGTATTTTGATCCTTGTCCCTTCATACATTACAAATATAACATTGTATTTGTTTTGCATTCCAAATTGGATATATTTGGTCATGGCGCAAACATCAATGTTACTCGAAGGCTTTGAAAAGCACGAGATAAAGGATATAAACAACAAAAAAATTATCCTGAAAAATTTAACTGTGCCCGAATCTTGCAAAGCTTCCGATTTTATTATTCATATTACTTCCAGCAATGGAGATCGTGTACCATTTCTTCATTATTTCAAACCTTCTTTAGATCCCAATAACTCCAACGTTTTGATCATTGATAGAGAAATTTCAGTATCTCACAGCATGCAGTTGTTCATTCAGGTAAAACCCAAAAACAAAAACCTGGGAAGTCAGATAGAAGCAACTCTTAATTACGAAATTGTATAAGCCATATTACTTTTCACATTTCCCCTATTTTTTAAATAAATATTATCTTTAACATATACACCATCTCTCGTTAACATCCGCCCTTTTAAGATTCTTCATTTTTTTAATCATTAAATGATGTGCTATGAATCGTATTTATGCGGTATTGTTAATGCTATTATGCGCTTTGCAGCTCTGTGCGCAACCATCTGTCTTTATTTCTAAAGGCGTTGGTGGTGGCGGAGCATTATTTTTCCCAAGAATTAATCCTGCTAACGATAATGAATTTTATGTAGCCTGCGATATGAGCGAAATGTTTCACTCTACCGATTATGGTAATAGCTACTCTGAGATACATTTTACAAAACTGCCTGCCATGAATGTATCTACCTATGAGTTTACTAACGATTCCGAAATAGCATACAGCAATTATAATGATGGGAATAATGGATATCCTGTAAAGACTACTGATGGTGGCAACACATGGACACTTCTTTCAGGTTATGATCTTAGCCAGGGCCAGGTATATGCTATGAAGGCTAATTATAACAACCCCTCACAGATATTGGTGAACTCTTATGGTGGCATTTATATCAGCAATGATAAGGGAGCAACTTTTAATGTTGTAAAAAATGCTGCCAATATGGGCGTTGGCATCATCATGGGAGGCGTATTTTTCGACAGCAATAAAATTTATATTGGCACTAATGAAGGCATTATTTATTCTACCGATGGTGGCGTATCCTTCCACATAATGGCAACTACAGGAATACCTTCCGGAGAAGTGATATGGAGCTTTGCAGGAGCAAAATCAGGTAGCAATACCCGCTTTGTTTGTATCACCGGCGATAATTCAGATACATACAATGGATTAATGCCGGAAGATTATTACAGTTATGCCAAAGGTGTTTACACGATGGACAATGCCGGCGGCACCTGGGCAGCTGCTTCGTCAGGAATAGACTTTACTAACGATTTTGTCATGTATGCAGCAATGGCATGGAATGACATTAACACAATTTACTTGGGTGGCAACGACAATGCTTTAGATGCAGACCTTGTGTATAAATCTACTGATGGTGGGGCCTCCTGGAATAAAGTTTTCAAAACAACAAATAATCAAAACATACAAACAGGCTGGAGTGGCTATAAAGGAGATAAGAACTGGGGATGGGGAGAAACTACTTTTGGCATTACAGTCGCTCCATATAATTCTAACAAAGTAATGTTTGGCGATTATGGTTTTATTCATCTTACTTCCGATGGTGGTAACACATGGAAACAGGCTTATGTAAGCAATTCCGATCAGCATCCTGCTAATGCCGTGACTCCAAAGCAAAAGACATATCATTCCATAGGACTCGAGAATACAAGTTGCTGGCAGGTAGATTGGCAAGGCGCCAACAATATGTTTGCAGGCTTTAGCGATATAGGAGGTATTCGCAGCACAGATAGTGGCAATACATGGGGGTTTACATACAGCGGCATGAGTGTTAATTCAGTTTATCGTATTGCCAAAAATCCTTCAGGTACTTTATTTGTTGCCACTTCTGGCATTCATGACATGTACCAAAGCACACGGTTGCGCGATGCTCAGTTAGATGCTGCAGATGGCGCAGGTGCTATTATGTACTCAACCGATAATGGTGTTAATTGGAGTAATGTTCACGCATTCGGCCACCCCGTGTTCTGGATCGCTATCGATCCTAATAACGCCGATAAGATGTATGCAAGTATAATAGATTATGGTGGAGGTGGAAGCAGCATGAAAGGAGGTATTTATGTTACCGACGATCTGAATAATTTATCAGCCAGCACTTGGACATTGCTTCCAGCACCACCGCGCACAGAAGGTCATCCCGCGTCTATTATTGTGCTGAATGATGGCAAAGTTCTATGCTCCTTTTCTGGTCGCATCAACTCCGGCGGGCAATTTACAGCAAGTTCCGGGGTGTTTCTTTACGATCCCGCTACACTTACCTGGGCTGATGTAAGTGATGTAAATATGCAATACTGGACAATGGATGTAGTGGTAGATGCAAATGATACAACACAAAATACCTGGTATGCGGGCGTATTTACAGGCTGGGGGCCTGGTGCTAATAACGGCCAGGGTGGCTTATATAGAACAACTGATCGCGGCACTTCATGGACAAAGCTTACCGACACCTTATTCACCCGTGTTACATCTGTTAGCATAAATCCTGAAAACACTTCACAGGCTTATCTTACTACTGAAACACAAGGTCTTTGGGTGAGCAATAATATAAATGCCGTCCATCCATCCTGGTCGCTTGTTTACAGCTACCCTTTCCAACATCCGGAAAGAGTTTTTTTCAATCCTTACAACCAAACTGAAATGTGGGTCACAAGTTTTGGCAACGGTCTCAAAGTGGGTAATCTGTCTACCACTAGTGTGCCTATGTTTACAAATGGGAAAAATACATTAGAGGTTTTCCCAAATCCGGCAACAAATGAAATATACATAGTGCTGCCGATAAGCAAAGCTGACGATAAATATATCCGTGTATATGATCAAAGTGGGCGGCTTGTAAGAGAAACCCCTCGGGGCGCAGGCTCAAAGACGCTGATAGACATCCATGCCTTACCACCTGGTACGTATTGGATATCATATGATAATAAAGCAGCAAAAATTGTAAAAGAATAAAAAATCCCCCCAAAGGGGGTAGAGTAGGAGAATATAAAAAATTTGAATTTTATACGAGATTCTTTTTAAAATAATAAATTTGTTCTATGAAATCCCGGATCCTGAAAAATGGTGTATTTATCGGCAAGTCATTATTATGGTCTTTGCTGCTATATGTTATTTGCATGGCAATAATTAATAAAGATGAAATTGCAGCCATTTTCAGAAATAAAAATGATATTCAAACAGCACAAGCACAAATGCCATCCGGTGGCTCTACCACTAATGCCTTGACAAATATCCCTGTTCCAAAAGTTAACTCCATCAATAAAAATTCGCTCTCATTATCCGCGGTTAAAAATATTTTTACTGTTATCTCAAAAGTAACTTCAGTACTCGCTAAATAGCCATTAACTGAAAAATAATTCTCCATCAATTACACATAAGACTATTTTTGATAAATAATTTATAGTCTATGAGAAGTATTGTAGTCTTTTGTGGCTCAGCCGATGGGTATGTGCAGGATTATAGAGAGGTCGCTTATGATTTAGGTGCTACTCTGGCAAAAAGGGACATCAGGTTAATATACGGTGGCGCTTGTATAGGTCTTATGGGCGCTGTCGCCGATGGCGTTTTAGATAATAAAGGAAAAGTAATAGGAGTAATTCCCGGCTTTTTAAGATCAAAAGAGA
Organism: Flavipsychrobacter sp.; assembly: GCA_035606335.1. Classification (GTDB taxonomy): domain Bacteria; phylum Bacteroidota; class Bacteroidia; order Chitinophagales; family Chitinophagaceae; genus DATNFP01. Next base: position 17,694 of record DATNFP010000078.1, read on the forward strand.
TCGCGCACGAAGATGTGTCTGAAATGATAGTGGTGGAATCAATGCATGAGCGCAAACTAAAAATGCACGAACTTAGCGATGGTGTAATTACAATGCCGGGTGGATGGGGCACAATGGAAGAAATGTTTGAAATGCTCACCTGGGCACAGTTAGGGCTACATAACAAGCCGGTTGGCCTGCTTAATGTCAACGGTTATTATGACAGCCTCATAAGCATGATAAACAATATGACTGACGAAGGTTTTCTGAAGGAAAGTAATAGACAAATGTTATTAGTTAGCGAGTCTATAGACGACCTGCTGGAACAAATGACACAATATCAGGCACCTGAAGCACCTAAGTGGATCACAAAACAAACCACTTAATACACATACCCCAGGTGCTTTTCTTAACGTATTGTTAAGTGCTGCTAAAAAAAATTCTCATTTATTATAGGGCATCATCTTTGCACACGAGAAGATTGTTCTGAAATGTTGTTTATTCCAATACCCCTAATGATTGCTTTAACTTTAATAATATTACAGTTGGCCATACGGAGTAGAAAATCATAAATTAATTTATTGCGCTACCTTGTGGCCGCACAAATAGTATTACCCCTCTCTACTTCATTTTTACCTTTTTCAGCTCTATAAGATTCATCGGATTACTGGTAAAGCCACTTATATTATTTTGTGTAAAATGAAGTAGCTGGTCGTAAAACAATGGTATTACCGGTGCATAGCTCATAGCCAGGCTATCCATCTTCTTATACATCTTCCAGCGCATTGTATCGGGCTCATTCATGCTTTCATCATACCATCTGTCAAACATATCGTTTTTAAAACGTGAATAATTCGGTGGCGCCGGAAACTGGCTGTTAAAAAATGCCAGGTAAGTTTCGGCATCAGGATAATCTGCTATCCATTGCGCACGGAACATCATTGCCTGCGATCGGCTCATTTGCTGCTTCAGTATTGCCGGTTGCATGATTTCTACCTGCACTTTTATTCCTATATCCTGTAGTTCAGAAGCTACAAAATTCACAACGTCAGAAAAGTTATCTGGTGTATAAATATGAAGTGCAGGTATGCCATTCCCATTTGGATACCCTGCTGATTTTAATAATTGTAAAGCTTTGGCAGGGTTATAATTATATCCATAACTGTGAGAACTGTCATATCCAGGCATTCCTTCAGGTATAAAACCCCCTTCAGCCGGTATGCCTTCTCCATTCTTTAAATATGTGACGATCTTTTTTCTATCTATTGCATAATTAATGGCCTGCCTTACAAGTTTATTTTTTATAGGGTTGTTTTTTATTATAGGATTTGTTGTATCTGTTACAAAGCCGATATATTCTGTATTCAGATAAGTGCGTTTATCCAGGTGAAATTTCTTTTCATATTCTTTTTTCAACCTTCCGTTTTTAGAAAGTATCAAATCCTTAAAAGATCCATCTACACCATTTACAAAATCAATTTTTCCTTGCATGAATAAAAGAAATTCTGTTGCCTTGCTCTCATAAAAAGATATCATCACAGCATCAATATATGGATATGCGCTTCCATTGCTATCCTTCTCCCAGTAATGCGGATTTTTATAAAACACTAAAACATTCCCTTCATCCCAATAATGAAACTGAAAAGGCCCTGTGCCACATGGGTGGTTCCTAAAATCTTTCCCCCAATGTTCTGCCACTTCCTTAGGTACGATACTACAATACGGCATGCTCAGTATTTCAGGCAGGGGACGAAAAGGCTTTTTCAGTTTTATTTGAAAAACAGTATCGTTGATCGCAACAAATGGGTTGCCTGCAGCAATTTTATCATTAAATATCCAGGCGCCGGTGGAGGCAACCGCAGGATCTATAATTCTGCGAAAGCTATACACCACATCTGCCGCTGTCATTTTTCTCCCTTTTCCATCGGGAAATAACGGGTTATCGTGAAAGTAAACATCATTTCTTAAGTAAAAGGTATACGTAAGTCCATCGCTACTTACTGTCCAATGAGTTGCAAGAGAAGGTACCAGGTGCAGGTGCTCATCGGTTTCCACCAATGTATTATATAGCATATGCACTGTCCACATTACATTTATATCTTTTGCAAAAGCAGGATCAAGTGATTCAACTCCTGCAGGGAGATTTAACCTGAAGGTTTTTTTTGCTGATTTTTGTTCGGGCGATTTACAGGAAAAGGATGTAGCATAGCACCATATAATCAATACATAACCTATCCATTTGTATAAATTGTTCCGGGAAAACAAATTCATTCCGCAAATTAATTGAAATGGTCTTTAATTTTGGACAAACAATCAGATAATGGCAACTAAGCTCTCGGTGAACATTAATAAGATCGCAACATTACGTAACAGTCGCGGGGGTAATAATCCAAGTGTGGTAAAAGCAGCTATTGATTGCCAGCAATTTGGTGCAGACGGGATTACGGTACACCCCAGACCGGACGAACGCCATATTCGCTATAGTGATGTCCGCGAAATCAAATCAATTATAAAAACAGAATTTAATATAGAAGGCAACCCTCTTGAAGAAAAGTTCGTCGCGCTTGTGCTCGAAGTAAAACCAACACAGGTTACATTAGTTCCGGATGATCCCGGCCAGCTAACTTCTAATCACGGCTGGGATACTATTAAAAAAGCAGATTACCTGAAACAGATTATAACTGTTTTTAAAAATGCCGGCATACGTGTTTCGATCTTTGTAGATCCTGTTGAAGGTATGGTTGCGGCAGCAGCAGATACGGGTACTGATAGAGTAGAATTGTACACTGAAACATATGCCAGAAATTATAATTACAATAAAGAAGATGCGATAGCTGATTATATTAAAGCTGCAAATATGGCAAAGCAAAAAAATATCGGTTTAAACGCCGGTCACGACCTGGATCTTTATAATCTTCAATATTTTGCAGGCAGCATTTCTAATCTTCTTGAGGTATCTATAGGTCACGCATTGATAAGTGATGCTTTATACTACGGCCTTGAAAATGCTATTCAACTCTATAAACGTCAATTGAATATTAATTAAAGATTAAATCTAAATATTTATTTATTATATATTTTTAATAAAATATTTGTATATATTTGTATTGTAAGTTGTTTTAATAACCTTCAATACATAATTTATTTTGCCCAACATAAAATTTACTATTCATTCACAAATCGTTAACAAAAATTCAAATCTTAATACTATTTTTGTTTCCTCCTACGCAATAAGCCATATAAACAAAAAAATTAACGCACCCTATCACAACGTAAACAAATTATAACATACGAGGTTCCTTGTATGCTATAATGTTATCTCTATACAGGAACTGTTACACATAGAAGGAACATTAATAAATCTTAAACAATTAATGCATGAGGGGTTTTTTATACACACTTATGTGTATAGGAATTGGCGTGGGCTTTCCTATACTGACGAACGCACAATTAACAGCAAAATTTGGAGCAGATAATACTTCAGGTTGTTCACCTATTGTTGTAAACTTTACTGACAGCAGCACAGGAAGCCCTACTTCCTGGAGCTGGGATCTGGGTAATGGTGCTACCTCCACTTTACAAAATCCCTCGACCACTTATCTCACTGCGGGTACTTACACAGTTAAGCTAACAGTCAAATCAGGAGCAAGCAGCAGTACTTTAACAAAAACTTCCTATATCACTGTATTAGCATCTCCTACAGTAAGCTTTACCGCAAGCGATAGTACCGCAACCTGTCCACCGAAGACCATAACATTTACTAATTCTTCTACAGCGGGCACAGGCACTGCAACTTATTTATGGGATTTTGGAGACGGCACCAGCTCTACTGCTAAAAATCCCACACATACCTATACCACTTCAGGAAAGTACGATGTCTCATTGATTGTAACCAATAGTAGTGGTTGTAATAAAACCCTGACTAAAAATGGTTATATAGATATGGCAGACATACCTGCGGCAAGTTTCACGTCTGCAAATGCTAGTGCCTGCACTGCGCCTGCTACTGTAAGTTTTACTAATACCTCTACCGGTGCCACATCTTATTCATGGAATTTTGGTGATGGTTCTACATCCACATCCGCAAGTCCATCTCACAGCTATGCTTCAACAGGCACATATACAGTAAAACTTATTGCTACAAATAGTTCGGGGTGCTCTGACACATTAATATCAACCGATTTTGTAAACATAGGGAATCTGAATGCATCCTTCACTACAACCACTCCCGGTTGCTCAGGTGCGCCTGTTTCTTTTACTAATACATCAATTCCATCTTCGGCTACTAGCGCTTGGAGCTTTGGAGATGGTACTACATCAACTTCGGCTAGCCCTACCCATACTTACAGCTCATCTGGTACTTATACTGTAAGGCTAATAGAAAGACTTAGTGGTTGTGCTGATACTACCAGTACTACAATTACTGTACATCCAAGTGCAGTTGTGAGTTTTTCGGCAGCTAGCACTACCAGTTGTAAAACACCTTTTTCAGTATCTTTCACCAACAGTACAACAGGTGCCAGTTCTTATTCATGGTCTTTTGGCGATGGCAGCACTTCTACTACCACAAGTCCAACGCACAGTTATACTGCAGATGGGAATTATACAGTGAAGCTTATTGCCACAACAAGTTTTGGATGTAAAGATTCATTGACCAAGAGCAATTATATAAATATTACTCCACCTGGTTATACCATATCTGCTGATCCATCAGGTGGTTGTGTTGGAACAACTGTCAGCTTCACAACAACAGCCACATCAGCAGCATTATCCAGTTACAAATGGACTTTTGGTGACGGTGGCACTTCTACCACTTCACTTAGCCCATCACATACTTATTCTACAGCAGGCACTTATAAGGTGGTATTCTCATATACTACAACAGGAGGGTGTACTGATTCAGCTACAGTGAGTATTACTATCAATACCAAACCTACAGCCTCTTTTACAGATAGCAACAGCACAATTTGCCCACTTCATATCGTTTACTTCAAAAATACTTCAACCGGTACCTCAACCAGCTATACATGGAATTTTGGTGACGGAACGACTAGCAACATTAAAAGCCCAAATCATGAATATGGAGGTGCAGGCACTTTTACCATAACTTTAATAGCAACAAACGGGACTTGTAGTGATACGGCCACAAAGGTTAATGCAGTAACTGTATATCCTCCATCTGCTTTATTTTCCTATAAAATAGATTGTAGTAACAGACTAAAAGTAACTTTTACAAATAGTTCACTTGGCGATTCTACAACTTCTTGGTCTTTCGGCGATGGTACAACTTCCACAACTTTTAGTCCTACACATACATACACTTCCTATGGTGCAGATACTGTGTACTTAACAGTTACTGATACTAAATATGGCTGTACCAGCACCATTGTACATATTATACATCTCATACCCCCTGGAATAAGCTTCACTGCAAGCGATACAACGATTTGTAAAGGCACTCCTATTACTTTCAGCCCTCTTAATCCTTCTTTATACAATAGCTTTAGTTGGAACTTCGGGGTTAGTGGTGCAACTTCTACAAATGCTACTGCTACGTACACATATACTTCTGCCGGCTTTTACTCTGTTAAACTAACCGGTATAGATATAAATGGCTGCACTGATAGTCTGACAAAAAGCAGATATATTGAAGTTGGTGGCCCGACTCCTGCTTTCAGCGCCACTCCTGTCAATAGCTGTCCTCTGTCAAGCGTTGGTTTTACAGATGCCAGCACAGATGGTGGTATAAAGATTACAAATCGTAAATGGTATTTTGGAGACGGTGTTACAAATATCGGGAACAATACTACACCCTCACATACATACAGCAGCGTCGGCACATACGATGTGAAATTAGTTGTGATAGATACTCTTGGATGTAAAGATTCGATCTTAAAACCTGAGTACATAAAAGTTACAAAACCTACTGCTCTGTTTTCTACAATTGACACTACTTTATGCCCGGGACAAACAGCGCATTTCACCAACAATTCTGATTCTGCAAGTTCTTATTCATGGTCCTTTGGTGATGGTGGAACTTCTACAGCTTCTAATCCTTCTCATACATACGCAACAGGTGGCACTTATACTGTTACACTTGCTGTTAAAAACACTAATGGTTGTACCGATACACTTACACGTACATCTTATATAAAGGTGAATAAATTAACGGCTGCCTTTACTATGGACGATTCAACAGCTACGTGTCCTCCACTGAGCGTTACTTTTACTAATACATCTGTTGCAGCTACAAGCTATTCATGGACATTTGGTAATGGTAGTACTTCGACATTAACTAGTCCTACAACCGTATATAGCAAATCAGATAAGTATACTATAAAGTTGGTTGCAAAAAATTCCAGTGGTTGCGCAGATTCTACTACCGATACGGTATCGGTTCTGGGGCCTAAGGGTACATTCAGTTATTCTGCATCTGCAACAGGCTGCGAACCCCTTACAGTTACATTCACAGCAACCGACACGAATGCCACATCTCTCACATGGGATATGAACAATGGATTTACACATAGCACCACGGCTTCCTCATACACGTACACATATACTTCTCCAGGCACTTACGTTCCGATACTTGTGTTGAGCGATGGTTCTAAATGTAATGTAGCTATACAAGGAGCTGATACTATTAAAGTAGATGGCATAAGGGCAGATTTTACTTTTTCTCCCGATAGCATTTGTACCCCGGCAATAATACATTTTGTAGATACTGCAGATAGCTCGCTCTCTACAGTAAACACTCGCAAATGGTCATTTGGCGATGGAGGTACAAGTACCTTACACAATCCATCGCATACTTATACAACTTCCGGTTCCTATAATGTCAGACTGATTATAGGAAATGCTACAGGTTGTGTTGACACTGTGATTAAAACAGTTTATATAAATACACCGCCTACAGTAAGTGCAGGGCCTAATCAATCCATGTGCCCGGGTACTACTTCTGTAAAATTAGTTGCATCGGGAGCATCATCATATAGTTGGTACCCGTCCACCGGATTATCGTGTACCAATTGTGATAGCACTTTTGCCAATCCAACGGCTACTACTATTTATTCTGTGGTAGGTACAGATGTGCATGGCTGTGTTGATACAGCTAAAGTAACCGTAACATTATATCCAAAACCAAATGTATCGACCGATTCGTCAGTGCAGATTTGTGCGGGTAATTCCATAAAATTGTCAGCAAGCGGTGCTTCCAGTTATACGTGGTATCCCGGCACTGGTCTTTCATGCACCAGTTGTGATACTACAACAGTTACTACCACTACTACTGCCATTTATCATGTAATTGGTAAAAATTCAAACGGATGCTTAGATACTGCTGGTGTAACCGTTAATGTCAATCCGTTGCCAAACGTTGTTGCTGATTCTACTCAGTCTATCTGTAAAGGAACAAGCGCCAACCTATCCGCAAGTGGCGCATCTACTTATAGTTGGTCTCCTGCCACAGGATTGTCTTGCACTGCTTGTGCTGATCCTACTGCCTCCCCGACAACTACTACTA
>DATNFP010000079.1:0-2284 GCA_035606335.1 Flavipsychrobacter sp.
CTCTCCATTATTACTTCCCGATCCTACGGACACATATATTTTAGACCCATTTGCATTTGATATGATATTTCTTGTCCAGTGATTATTATAGCCACCTGCCGAAAGGCCCAGTATTTTAACCGCCTCCCCTGTAATTGCCAATTGACCTTCTTTATAAGGATAACGATAAACTCCGTCTGTGTTGGCTACATAAAACCAGTTATTTAATATCAGCATGCCAAGCGGTTGATTCAAATCTTTCAAAAAGACCTTTATCTCGTCCGGGATCCCATCTTTATTGTTATCACGAAACAAGGTAATGGTATTAGGGCTTTTTTCACGATCAGTCTGCGATGATGAAACCAAAATATCCCCATTAGGCGTTTCATAAAACCATCTTGGGGTGACAATATTTTCAGCATATAAACTAACCACAAAGCCTTCGGGCGCAATAGGCGTTTTACCCTGAGGCCAGCCAATTACTTTGCATTCTTTTACAACAGATTTAGTTGCAAAAGGTGCAGGCAATGCTCTTTTCTTACCGGATATTTCTTTCGACTGAGCAATTAGAGTGGAACAATTGATAAACAACAGGCAGGTAAAAACCGGAAGTAATTTGGCTGTTTTATTCATAATTATTTTGAATCAAAAGTGTTTTATATTCAATGACACTGCCTTCTGTATCTACGCCATACTGTTTTCAGTATATCCAAGTTTTTCAATTTCCACTTTTACAATATCCCCAGGTTTTAGCCACTCCTTAACAGGCAACCCCATGATCACGCCTTCCGGTGTTCCGGTTAAAATAATATCTCCGGGAACAAGCGTCATGTGCCGCGACAAAAACTCAATTATTTCTGCAACAGAAAATATCATGTCGGCAGTGTTTGAGTTTTGGCGCACTTCTCCATTCATTGTACAACTGAGTTGTAATTTTTGAGGATCGCCCACTTCATCTGCTGTTACGAGATATTTTCCAAGCGGTAAAAAATGATCCAGGCTTTTACCCAACAGCCATTGGGAAGTCTTAAACTGAAGATCTCTACAAGAAAGATCATTTGCGGTACAATAACCCAACACGTAATTTAATGCGTCGTCCTTGGAAACGTCTTTACATTTTTTACCGATTACCACTCCTAGCTCCACTTCATAATCAAATTGCTCACCTTCTTTTCCTAATGGAATTTCCTTGCCATAATCAACAAGGGTATTACTGTATTTTGTAAATACAATAGGAATAGTGGGTATGGCCATTCCACTTTCAATAGCGTGCTTCCGGTAGTTTAAACCGATACAGATAATTTTAGAAGGGCTGGGAATACAAGGCCCGATCTCTAGAGTTGATTCCTGCAATAATGATTCAGGATGCTGCAAACCAGCTTCCATTATTTTTTTCAAAGATCCCATGTCAGATATGGTCAGTGGAGCGTCTGTAAATTCTTTTTCACCCACCAATGCTAACTGTTTATTTACATTAATAACACCCTTATCAGTAACTATTCCCGGCACTAAATTTTCTCCATCCCTGTAATAAATTATTTTCATTGTTCTATGTCTTTATTAATTATTAATATTCAACCGGAAACTTAGTAGGTGGCACGGCCACCTGTTAAATCAAAAGTAAAACCCGTTGTGAAACTGTTTTCTTTAGATACAATGTAAGCAGCCAGGTTAGCGGCTTCCTCCAATGTACCACATCTTTTTATGGGTATTTTATCAGTCATATACTTCACCTGCTCTTTCGGCGTAGCTTCTACAAGAGGGGTTCTTATTACTGCTGGAGCCATAGCGTTTATAGTAATCCCTGTTTCAGCATATTCTTTGCCCTGCACTTTCGTCATACCTATCACGGCGGCTTTTGATGCAGAATAGGCAAGCATTCCGGCATTGCCTTCTTTACCGGCGATGGATGCCATATGCAAAATGCGTCCATACTGCATTTTTATCATGTGGGGCAAAACCGCTTTGGATGTATAGAAACTACTCATAAAATTGAGGTCAAATACTTTGCGCAGATCATTGATTTCTACATTATGGCTTACCTGGTTGGTAACACCGGTAATACCGGCACAGTTAACCAAAATATCAATTTTTCCAAAACACACTATTACCTCATCAATAACTTTATCAAGCAATACCTGTTGTGTAACATCAATCGGAAACAATTTGATTTGTCCACCATCTTCACCAAACTTTGATCTCAGCGCTTGCCCGTTGATATCTAATAGGGCAACTATGGCTCCTTCCTCTATTAGTTTGCGCGAAATAGAAACCCCTATCCCCGAAGCAGCGCCTGTAATAACGG
>DATNFP010000080.1:0-6413 GCA_035606335.1 Flavipsychrobacter sp.
GCAATAACAATGCAAATGACAACAAACATTTTCAGGAACAGCATCAGCAGATCTTCAGCAAATTCAATAAAAGAACGAAAGGCATGGAACAAAAGCCCTTGCATTCCCATTTTTGATCGTCCATCGAGCCGTTTATTTCTATCAAAAATGATACTTGTGCGGCTTGCTTTTTGTTTTAACAGGTATGCGGGATAATGTATAAAGGAAGTATTCGTTATTCGTTCCACCATTTTAGTGCTTATCATGGAGTAATTACCATAATCCATTTTTTTGCCTGTAACCAGCTTGAAAAGCAGACGATATAGAAAGTAGCTTGTTCTGAATAATATACTTTCTTTCCGTTTGCCTCTTTTTACCGCTACAATGTCGTACCCCTGTTTTTGTATTAATAATGGTATTGCTTCGGGATCATCTTCTCCATCAGAATCCATAACAATAATATGGTCGCTACCAATGCTTTTGGCATATAGTAAGCCCTGATAAATTGCTGACTGATGCCCAACATTGTACATTAGTTCCAATAAATGAAACCGGATATTTTGGCTTTTAAAGCAGAAGGATTTGGCATGTTGTAAAGAATCGTCTATAGAGCTATCATCTACAACTACTATATCAAAAGTGTGATGTAAACCTGAGAGAACCTCTTCAAGCCTTTTTAAAAATGAAACGATGACTGATCCCTCGTTAAAGCACGGAGTAACAATTATGAATTTGGAGGGGCTATTCATATGGTGGGCTGATACGGTATTTGATTGCAATAGTACAACTAATAGGCTAATTATGGTAGTACAAAAAAAGTCCGTTCCAATACAGGAACGGACTTTGAGGTTTTTTAATAGAAATTATTATTTGTATTGAGGGATCAGATCCTGTGCAAGTTTCACCATTTTATTGATGCCTTCTTCAGGAAGTGCTCCTTTTTTGAATTCGGCAAGCACGTCTGGAAGTTTCAGTTCCATTTGTTGCAGGAATGCTTCTTCGAATGCTTTTACTTTACTCACGGGCACTTCGCGTATCAGGTTGTTAGTGCCGAGGTAAATCATAGCAACTTGCTTTTCTACGCTATACGGAGAGAACTGAGGTTGTTTCAGAATTTCCACGTTACGGCTACCTTTATCAAGCACAATTTTAGTTGCCGCATCCAGGTCGCCACCAAATTTAGAGAACGCTTCCATTTCACGATAAAGCGCCTGGTCAAGTTTTAATGTACCTGCTACTTTTTTCATTGATTTGATCTGAGCGTTACCGCCCACGCGGCTTACTGAGATACCAACGTTAATGGCAGGACGGATACCAGAGTTAAACAGATTTGACTCAAGGAATATCTGACCATCAGTAATGGAGATGACGTTTGTTGGGATATAAGCAGATACGTCACCGGCCTGTGTCTCGATGATTGGTAATGCAGTAAGAGAGCCACCACCTTTTACCATGTGACGAATGCTTTCAGGCAAATCGTTCATCTTGCTGGCAACTTCATCATTACCAATTATTTTCGCAGCACGTTCCAGCAAGCGGCTATGCAGATAGAATACATCACCAGGATAAGCTTCGCGGCCAGGAGGGCGACGGAGCAACAGTGATACTTCGCGATAAGCAACTGCCTGTTTGGACAGATCATCATATACAACTAATGCTGGACGACCACTATCGCGAAAGAATTCGCCAATAGCAGCACCAGCGAATGGAGCAAAGAACTGCAATGGAGCAGGATCGGATGCAGAAGCAGCGACGATAATAGTATAAGCCATTGCACCATTTTCTTCCAATGTTTTCATAACACCGGCGATAGTAGATGCTTTTTGCCCGATAGCTACATATATACAGTATACAGGTTTGCCTGCCTGATAAAATTCTTTTTGGTTGATAATAGTATCAATACAAATAGCTGTTTTACCAGTCTGGCGGTCACCGATAACCAATTCACGCTGTCCACGACCAATAGGGATCATCGCATCGATAGCTTTGATACCGGTCTGTAATGGTTCCTTTACAGGTTCGCGGAAGATAACGCCGGGAGCTTTACGTTCCAATGGCATTTCATATAATTCACCGGTAAGAGGACCTTTGCCATCTATTGGTTCACCCAAGGTATTAATAACACGGCCTACCATGCCTTCGCCTACCTTGATAGAAGCGATCTGCCCGGTACGGCGCACTTTAGCACCTTCTTTTATGTCGCCGCTTTCACCCATCAATACCACACCTACGTTGTCTTCTTCAAGATTCAGGGCGATAGCTTTTACGCCATTTTCAAAAACTACCAATTCACCGGAACGAACACCGTTCAGGCCATATACACGAGCAATACCGTCACCCACCTGTAGCACTGTACCTATCTCTTCAAGGTTTGCAGCTCCATCGAAACCGCTCAACTGCTGGCGAAGTATCGCCGATATTTCATCCGGTTTAATGTCAACCATGATTTATATTGTTTTAATTAAGTTCTGATTTATTTTATAATTATAATAAACTATCTAAGATTGCTTACATAGCTGTTATCTAAAAATTGTGCTTTAATATCTTTCAAGTCGCGACGTACGCTTGCATCAAATAATTTGTCTTCCATTTCCAGTACAAACCCACCAAGCAAATCAGGGTCTACTTCTGTTTTCAGATCAATAGAATCATTTACAAGATTAGCGGCAACTTTTGAAAGGATAGATTTTTTCACATTATCATTAACAGGTATTGCTGTTGTAAGCGTTACTGTCTTGATATTTTTCATCTCCTTATACTGGCTAATGAAAGAATGTGCGATCTCAGGCAGATTTGCTTCACGGCCTTTATTTACTAATAGTGTAATAAAGGCTTGTGTTACAGTATGGATACGGCCACTTAAAATAGCACTAATAACATGTTGTTTTTTATCGGCCTTTATAATCGGGCTGCGGAGCATACCATCAAAATCACGGCTATGACTGCAGATGCTGTCCAGCAGTTGCATATCCTTAAGCGTTGACTCTACGCTATTTTGTTCTATAGCGAGGTCCAGAAGTGATTTTGCATAACGCGACGCAAGACGTGGATTTTGCATATTGTTTATTTGGCAATTGGCATTGGATGATCCTTAAATCATCTAACACCTGATTGACTAATTTAGTTTAATGTCTTCAGCAAGCAAATTCATATAATTGTTTTGATCTTCAGCAGTTGCCAGATTTTTGCGGAGGATCTTTTCAGCTACTTCTACAGCCAGGTTGCCTATTTCATTTTTCACTTCAGTAAGGGCTGCCATTTTTTGTTGCTGTATTTGCTGTTGCGCATCCGCAATAATTTTATTGGCTTCAGCCTTTGCCTGATCTTTCGCTTCGTTTACGATACGGTCTTTCATTTCCTTGGCATCCTTAAGCATTTGCGCACGTTCTTCACGGGCCTGAGCCATCAGCTTTTCGTTTTCATTCTTAAGCTGGCTCATTTCAGCCTTTACACGTTCTGCGGCAGATATTGAATCGGCGATGCCTTTTTCGCGTTCTCCCAGCGCACCCAGGATAGGCTTCCAGGCATATTTACGCAACAGGAAAAAAACTATAAGGAAGGCAATGAGCGTCCACGTGAACAAACCAAATTCCGGAGTCAACAAATCCATAGTATCGGATATTTAATATTTTTGAAATTAAGTACTTCTATTTTTGTTTTACGCTTTATTAAAGCGTTTTTAAATTAACTGCACTCGTGGCCCTGTGCGTTGAGTGCAGTTAAAAAGCTTGTACTGATTACAGTACGATAGCGAGCAACCCGGCAATAACGCCGAACAGTGCCACACCTTCTACAAGTGCTGCAGCCAGGATCATGTTTGCGCGGATATCACCCATAGCTTCTGGCTGACGAGCGATAGCTTCCACTGCACCTTTACCGATCTGACCGATACCAACACCAGCACCCAAAGCGGCTACACCGGCGCCAATAGCACCACCTGCTTTTGCCACATCTCCTGCCAACATAATTGTGTTTAATAACGACATGTGTATTTGGATTTTAATTAAAAAACTTAAACAATGATTTCATCGTGTGATACATGGTAAGCCTGTCCAGTTTCGTCACTATGCTCACCTTCTATCGCCTGACCGATGAAAACCGCGGTAAGATTTGCGAATATAAATGCCTGGATGGCTCCTACAAGCAATTCGAGCAGGAACATCATAATAGAAAAGGCAAGTGATATCGGTACAAATCCTATACCTATAAATTTATTAAGCACGCCGAAGATAAATATCAAACAGATAATGCTCAGGATAACAATGTGACCCGCCATCATATTAGCGAAAAGACGTATCATCAATGCCATCGGCTTAATAAACAATGAAATAATTTCTATCGGAACAAGGATACATTTAATAACAAACGGTACATCCGGTGGGTTAAATAAGTGGCTCCAGAAATGCTTGTTGCTGCTGGCTAAAATAACAATGAAAGAAACAAGGGCAAGGCAACCTGTAACTGCTATATTACCGGTAAAGTTAGCGCCACCGGGAAGCAAACCAAATAAGTTATTGATCCAGATAAAGAAGAAAAGAGTAAGCAGCAATGGCATATATCTTTGGTATTTATGACCAAGGATAGGTTTTGCCACTTCATCGCGGATAAACAGGATAACAGATTCCAGTGCATTCTGGAAACCGGTGGGGGCAGATACGGATCCCAGTTTTTTATATTTTTTGGCAGCGCTTGTCATTATCCACAACAAAAGCACTGTCGATATGATCATGAAAAATACATTCTTTGTGATAGAGATGTCGTAAATCTTGGCGTTATCGTCAGAGGTTATTGTTTCCTTCATTGAACCTTTGTCAAGTGCAACCTTGTTCAAGGTATATCCGTTGTAATGACCTTCACCTTCTTCAAATTTTGAGGAAGAAAATACACTCAGTCCTTTTTGGGTATTGTATATGATCACAGGCAAGGGAACAACAACCGGGGTTTGTCCGATATTGAAGATATGCCATTCATGGGCATCTGCGATATGGCCGAAAATAATGCCTGCTACGTTTAAATCCTTTTTTTCAGCTTTTGGAGCAGCGTTGCTTGTATCAGATTGTGCAGAAACGGAAAATGCCACGCCGGAAAGCGCAAAAACCAATGCTAATAAGGAAAAGAGACGTTTTAAACCCATGCTACCTCTGAAAATTTGCGCAAAGATACTGGTTTTAAGTTCAAAAAAAAGAGGAAAACTAGAATTATATAGGTTATTTGTTTTAATTGACTTTGATTGGTAATTCATAACCAACTTTGACGGCAATATTATTCTGATAACCTGGACTCCATTTAGGCATTTTGCTGACTTTTTCCTGCAATTCTTCAATAAAAGATCTATATCTCCTTTTATTAAAATTACCGCCTACCACATCTACAAATGTTACTGATCCATCTTCGTTTATTATGAGTTTAAGTCTATAATTGCCTTTATCGATATGCCATTCGCCCCCGTTAAAGGTGAAATTTTTCAACACATAATCACCCATATTGCCAGGTATCTCAGGTATTTTGGATGCATATTTTTTACAATCTCTTATTATTCCATCTTCTCCGTAACAAACCTGAGTCTGTAATGTGTCTAAATTATAT
Source organism: Flavipsychrobacter sp. (assembly GCA_035606335.1). Taxonomy (GTDB): domain Bacteria; phylum Bacteroidota; class Bacteroidia; order Chitinophagales; family Chitinophagaceae; genus DATNFP01. Next base: position 5,566 of record DATNFP010000080.1, read on the forward strand.
TTGTAAATGCAAGATATCTGACCATTTCTATGATAGGTAATGCAAATGCTATCTAACATATTATTGGTGTACTTCCCCCTTTCTAATAATTCACCGGATGAATACCATCTTATATAATCGCCATTTCTAATATTCTTTACAAAGGTCTTTTCTGAGATTTTATTGCCTGTGCTGCTATCATATTCAGTCCAAATCCCCTGCATTTCACGGATATAATAATTCCCTGTCAAAAGCACTCTGCCATCTTCATAATATATGGTACAAGGCCCATTAGGGATGGTAGCATTACTATCTAAGTAGCTGATGGTCATCCTTTCTCGTCTACTGGTGTCTCCGTAAAATTCCTTTAAAAGGGCATCTGTTTTTAAATCAAAAATTTTTGCATTCCATATTTTCCCATCCCAGGTTAATACCCCCATATAAGTGTAATTGACAGGGTTTTTAGCTGGAAGGAAATTTTTGTCAAACATTTTTATCTTTTGATGGCCAAGTTTTGGCTGTGCGTATATGTTATTATAACTGACAATTAAGGCGATAAAAAGGGTAAGGAGGTAGATTTTTCTCATCGATTTTTTCTTTTTGGACCTTTTTTAAGCGATGCAAGAAAATAAATTAAAATAGAACATGCAAGACCTATCTGTCCAATTGCAAAAAGGGTTTTGCTATATTGTTGATGTTGTAGAGTACGCATATAACCAATTATAAAAATAAGCGCAAATGCGAATATTAAGATTATGTACGGAAGTCGCTTCATATAGGATAAAAATAAAAAAGTAATAATTTCGGCCTTGTTATAAATACTCGCTCAACTCTGCCCAAAAATAAGCCTATGCCGAATTTAAAACCTG
>DATNFP010000081.1:0-10425 GCA_035606335.1 Flavipsychrobacter sp.
ATAAAGCTGTGATTGTAGCTTACCAATAAGCCTTGTTTTGTTACTGCCTGGTCTAATATGTGATACGCCATAGTAGAAGATTCATCAGGACCATAGCCATTTGCGGCAAAACTTTGCGTAAGCGCTGCTGCTCTTTCAGAGCTTACCTCATTATAGGCACTAATGTTTCCAATCATGTTGCTGCGAGTGAAGGCTGTCTGGTTAGTTACATATATATTCATCAAGGCCACCCCGATAGCACCACCGAGCTGGCGCAACATATTAGATAGCCCTACAGCCTGTGCAAGATCTTTACCTGTTAGCCCTGCAACTGCCAAATCCAAAACAGGAAGGATCATGAAAATCGCACCTACTCCGCGTATAATAAAAGGCCAGAAAAAATTACCCTCATTTGATTCCGGAGAAGAGAAAGACATCATCATTAAAAAAATGAACGTCATTGCAAGACCTATTAAAATAATGATCTTGGGGTGCGTACCTGAATCGCTTAGTTTTTTTACTATCACCATACCGACTATAGTAACCAAAGAGCCCGGTATCATAAAAGCACCAGTTTGAGTAGCTGTCCATCCTAACGAGATCTGTGTGAATAATGGAAAGGCAAATAATGTTGCATTCATTATGATGCCTACTATCAGGTTCATCATATTACCCATCGCGAGATTAAAGCTCCTGTAAAGCCGAAGATTTACTGCGGGATAATCAATACTTAGCTCACGAATCACAAATGCTACGAGGCTTACCATGGAGACAATAAAACATTTTGTGATCTCGCTGCTTTCAAACCAATCTTTGGTTGACCCCTCTTCTAACACATATTGCAGCAAGCCGATGCCTATCACAAGAAAAAATATTCCCCATATATCAATTTTCGGCTTTTCTACACCTATAAGGTCAGGAACAAAATTCCATGACAGGATAGCTGCAGTAACTCCGATAGGAATATTTAGAAAGAATATCCAGTGCCACGAAAAGTTATCGGTAATAAAACCGCCGAGCGCTGGGCCGAAAGACGGACCAACAATCACGCCTAAACCAAATACTACCAGACCGGTTGTTCTTTTTTCAGGGGGAAAAGCGTCCATTATAATGCTCTGTGCAGTAGATAATATTCCACCTCCGCCTAAACCTTGTATAAAACGCCAGAAGACAAGTATCCATAAATTGGTAGACATCCCACACATTAAAGATGAAAATGTGAAGAGCGCTACAGAAGATGTGAAATACATCTTTCTCCCGAAAAGATTTGACAGCATACCTGATAGCGGAATAACGATGACATTCGCAATACTGTAAGCAGTTATCACCCATGCGATCTCAGAGGTTGTGGCCCCGATATTCCCGCTTATCTCGCGCAGCGAAACATTTACTACTGTAGTGTCTATCAGTTCCAGTATGGCACAGGATATGGCTGTAATCACCAATATCCACCTTTGAGCGCCTGAAGGATAAGACACCTGTGTTTTTACGATTGCATCCATGCTACTTCGTTTTAATTTTTACAAAAACACTTAATCCAGGAAACAGAACGGTCGGTTTATTTTTATCTGCAAAAAAATTGTCAATATCTATCCGCAAAGGAAAACGTTGGGTTATCTTAATAAAATTGCCAGTGGAATTATCAGGAGGAAGCAGTGAAAACCTTGCGCCTGTTGCTCCCATAAAAGAGGATACATGGCCCTTTAATATAAGCCCGGGATAGGCGTCTACCTGTATTTCCACTTCCTGGCCCGGCTTTATTTTGTAAAGCTGTGTTTCTTTGAAATTAGCAGTTACCCATAGTTGCTTTGTATCTATTACGGCACATAAAGTTTGTCCTGCACTTATGTATTGTCCTTGCTGTACAGCGCGCTTAGTAACTATACCATCGAAGGGCGCTATGACATAGGCATGGCTTAATTCTTCCTGTGCTAATGCAAGCTCTGCCTCACGCTGATTTACTAACGCCTGGGCTACTGAGATCTGCCTATGTTCGGCACCCGCCTGTGCCTGCAATCCCTGGGCTGTAGCAACAGAGGACTGCTGACCACTTATTGCACTTTCATAATCTGCCTGTGCTATTTGCAGGTTTGTTTTATCCTGTTCATATTGCTGCTGTGTTACTGCCTTTATCTCCAGCAATTTGTTACTACGATTAAAATCCTGCTGAGCCTTTGTGAGATTGGCTTTTGCAACGGTAATACTTTGCTTATAAGATGAAACACTTTGAAAAGATGCAGTAGCATTCTCAGTGCTTGATAGTGCTCTGATATCAGATACACCAAGATTGCCCTTTGCATTGGCCAGTGCAGCTGTTGCCTGCTGCACTTTAGCATAGAGTTCTGCTGTGTTAAGCACCATCAATGTATCACCTTTTTTTACCTGCTGATTATCGGTAAACCTGATATCCTGCAAATAAGCAGTAACACCCGACCTAATCATTGCGATGTTGCCATCGAGCTGGGCATTATCTGTGGTTTCATAATTTTTCCCTTTTATCCAGAAAAACAATCCAATAGCTATTATAACTATTGCAATCGCGCTGATGATGATTACCGGCTTCCGGCTTTTTTTGTTCTGTTCCATAGAATTTTTGGTTTTATATCCCGACCGTTCGGTTTGTTTTGGTTTAAAAAAAATATTTATTTCGTTTTTAGCATTGTATATAATCCATCCCAAAGGGTGCTTAATTTCTTTTTTAGCCTATCAAGCTTTTCTTCCATTATCAGGTTAATTCCGACGCCATCACTTATATAAATGAATAACTCTGCTATTTGCTCATTAGTCATTTCAGAAGCTATCTCTCCGCTGTTTCTTGCTATCTGTACCATTTTTGTCCATGCTCTCAATTCTTCTTTCTGATGTTGGTAAAGCTCTTCTTTAAAAGCAGGTAACATTTTAATAGCATCAAAGAGAATAAAATAATAATTAGCGCTGAATTCGGTGCCACCACCTAAACGCACAATTGCTCTTTTTGACTTCCTTTCTATCTCTTTTAGCATTTCACTATAAAACACATACAGAGAATCATGGGGTAAGCTATCATAATCTTCTACAATAAATGCGGTAAAGAAAAACTTTATCACTTCTTCAAACACCTGTTCTTTACTGCTGAAATAGTGATAAAATGCTCCTTTCGACAGGCCGGTCTGTTCTACTATTTCTTTCATCGTCACCTCTTTAAAGCTTTTCTGAAGAAAGAGCTTTAAAGAAACCAACAAAATATGTTCTCTTGCATCACTCATAAAAACCGACCGTTTGGTATGTAAATATACAAACAATATTTAAAATGCAAAAAAAATCTGAAACTTTTTTTGAGGGTGGTGGCACAATGATTTATAAACTACAAATATTAGATGTTCCTGTTATGCCTTCATCAGTAATAGCGGCAATGGATTATTATCCATCTTCATCTACCTTAAGGATAACTTTTGTGTCAGGTACAGTGTATGATTATAAGCATGTACCTGAAAGCATATTTAAGAAAATGAAGGCTTTTACTTCAAAAGGAACATTTTTTAACCAGCAAATAAAAGGAAAATATGATTTTGAGAAAGTAAAATAATCTAATAGACTAATTATGCCCGAAGGTCCATCTATTGTTATTTTAAAGGAACTTGTACAGCTCTATATCGGTAAAAAGGTAATAGCCGTAGCGGGTAACAGCAAAACGGAGAAGGAAAGAGCGCTCAATAAAAAGATAATTGATTTCAAGAGCTGGGGGAAACACTTTCTTATCTGCTTTGATGATTTTACTATCCGTATTCATTTGATGCTATATGGTTCTTACCGTATTAATGAGGAAAAAAATGCAGTACCACGCTTAAGCTTAAAATTTAAAAATGGAGTGCTTAATTTTTATGCCTGCTCGATAAAAATACTGAATGAACATCTAGATGACATATACGATTGGTCGGCAGATATAATGTCTGATAAATGGGACCCGAAGGCTGCACTGAAAAAATTAAAAAATAAACCTGAAATGTTGGTTTGTGACGCGCTGTTAAACCAGGATATATTCGCCGGTTCGGGAAATATTATCAAGACGGAAGTTTTATTCCGTATTAGAATGCACCCGTTAAGCATAGTTGGAAAATTGTCAACACAGCAACTGAATCAATTGGTGAAAGAAACCCGGGTATATGCGTTTGATTTCCTGGAATGGAAAAAGAAATATGAATTGAGAAAACATTACCTGGCATATACTAAAAGGATTTGTCCTCGTTGTCAAATTCCTTTTATTAAAGAACATCTTGGGAAAACAAACAGGAGAAGCTTCTATTGTAATAATTGTCAGATCTTATACAAATAGCCGCCTCGCCTGTCAATTTTTTCAATAAATATTATTTTAGCTTTTCTTACGAGCTGCTGTCTTTTTGGAGCTGCTGCTTTTTCTACCGCCAGACTTTTTAGAAGCCGATTTCTTTGAAGCAGTTTTCTTAGATGCTGTCTTTTTATGTGCGGTTTTTTTAGAAGCAGTTTTTTTAGAACCAGTGCTCTTTTTACTGATACTCTTTTTACTGCTGCTTTTTTTGGAAGGTACTTTTTCGCCTTTTTCTCTTGCTTCTGATAATCCTATTGCAATTGCTTGTTTACGGCTTGTAACTTTTTTACCTGACCGGCCGCTCTTCAATGTGCCTTCTTTTTTTTCGTGCATTGCTTTTTCTACCTTGTTCTGCGATCCTTTTGAATACTTACGTGGCATAGTTGTAAATTTTGGTTAGTAATGAATTATGGTAAAAAGATTTGTGCCAGCAAATTGCATGAGTCTACGCTACTTTGTTTTCTTGTATAGTCCAATAAGTTCGGCATGCGATATTATGTGACCTTTCATTGCCTTTTCCAACCCATGCTTATCGGTATTTTTATCGATATCTAGTTTAGTATCAAGAGCATAAACCATAAAATGGTAATGGTGTGTGCCGGAAGGGGGGCACATACCTTTGTAGCCATGCAGCATGGCGCCATTCAGACCCTGGCTGCCACCTTTATAATTTTCCGGTATATCGCTTGTTGTGTCTATGTTCCATACCACCCAATGTGTAAAGCCACCTGGACTCTGTGCATCAGGATCATGCACAATAAGCGCAAGAGATTTAGCGCTTGTGGGAACATTATTGATATGCAATGGCGGACTAGCTTCATCACCTTCACATGAATATTTAGCGGGAATAATACTATTTGCAAGAAAAGCACTGCTTGTAACGCTAAGATCTTTATCGTTTGTCACCGAAGTCATAGTTATGAAAATAAGTATGGTAAGAAATAAAGCTTGGGTTCGCATGGCATTGTTTATTGCATAAAAACTATACCAATCCTCTATTTAGTTTATAAACTAACTAAAGACTACTTAGCCTGCGATTGCATAAAATAAGGATCATGCCCAAGCACCCTGTAAATAATGAGTTATTAGTCTGCAACCAACTCTTCTATTAATGCAGAATTCTTTTCATTAACTACCTGCATCACCATGTTTTTTAAAGAAGAACACATAGGGCTATATATTTCCTTTTTATTTTCGGGCACATCCGACTCTTCTATCGAAACAATATAAATAAGTGATTCGGAAATATTAAGAGTATCGCAAATTTTCTTCAATGTATTATGACTAGGCTTTTGTGCCCCGGTTTCTATTAATGATAAAGCAGTCTGCGTTATTCCTGATCTTCTTGCCAATTGTGACTGCTGCATACCCAGATTTTTCCTGATCAATTTAATGCCTGCTCCTATGTTCATGTTAATGGATTTACAATTACAAAAATATTTTCAATACGTATGGAAAACATAAGTAGAAATACCTAATTTTTAAACATGGTTATTTCTACCTAAACGTAGAAAATATTAAAATTATTATAAATAAGCAAGTTATAAAAGAGTAAAAGTACTTTTAACTATAATTTATAAGCAATAATAATATGGCCACAGCTACTGATAGCACCAATAAAAGATATAAGACGAATGTAAAAACACCAGAGAATATAGTATAAAACCAACTTTTGCCAAAAAAATTACGACAGCTAAGGATAAAATGCGCCAGGGGTATAACAAATAAGAAAAGCCAGGTCCAGACGCCTTCGCTAGCGTCTGTAAAAGATCCAACCACAAGCAATAAAACCATCGCACTTACAAACATGAATACGTGTGTATGGAGACTAAACACCGCATAATTTACAAAATGATACTGCCTGCAATTGAAAAACACCATGTAAAGTAAGAGTGCCATTAGCGGCATGAGAATGAAAAATATCTTAGGAAGCAGATGAAAAAATTCGGTGTAAATCTCACTTATAGGTGCATCCATATCATACATCTGATGACGATAGGCATAAGGAAAAACAAAGTAATTATAGAAAGTAACGTAAAAATAATTGCGACTGAATTGAAATTTGTTGTCGGGTTGCTTAAAATAATCTTTTCTCGCGTCTTCCGACTCTTTCAAATATTTCTTTACTTGCCTCAGAGAATCGCAATCATGATCCACCGTCCACTTTCTACTTTGCTCTGACTCATTTTGCAATCTGTTATGAAAACCGAACGTCCATTCCTGAGTTATTGTCAGCAATTTATTTTTATCTGTACTTGAAATTTGTCTGAACCTGACGGCATATGCCGCTATGATAAAAAAAGTAACACTGATAAAAATGTATAAAGATATCGGCTGTATATACCTTGTGCGTTGCTTTTTGTAATACGCAATATCAAGTCTTCCCGGGTGTATTATCAGTGTCTTGAGTGTAATCCAGAATTTGTTTTCAAAATGAAAATAGTGCGAGATAAAATGAGACACCAATCCGACAAAACTATCATTATGCAAATGCGTGGCCTGCCCACATTGAGAACAATAATTGCCGGTGGCTATGTGACCACAATTTGGGCATTTTATTTCATTGATTTTGTTTTGAAGCATAATTATAGAATATACACATCAGCGCGGATTTAACAAATATATCATTAACCAATAATATTCCAAGGTGAGCATCACCTTAGAAATATTAATACTACTTTTGCTTCTAACCATCTATAAATGCCAACTTATAAAAAATCTTCAATGAAAAAGATATTTCTCTTCTACATTCTTTCTATAGTATTTACAACATCAGCTTTTGCACAGGGATATACAGGTCTTATTGCACGATGGCCATTTAATGGTAACGCAAATGATGTGAGTGGCAATGGGTTGAATGGTATTATACATGGCGCAACACCAGCAAAAGGCTATAATGGACTTGACAGCACTGCCTACAGATTTAATGGGAACGGTGATTTTATATATGTTCCTAATAACGACCTAATGAGTGTTTCAGGTAATATTTCGATATGCGCCCTTATAAAGCCGGAAGGATTTTACTCAGGAGAATGCCAGGGCAACGTTATATTGTGGAGAGGATCGCAGGAATCCACAGGTAATTTTTATGAGCTTGAATATTATGATAATGCTTATGACAGGAGCTGTGATTCGTTTTCTCCCAATCACGAAGTGTTTGCTATGGCTGTAGGTTATCCTACAGCATCTTTGCCAGATTCGGTAAACTACTATCCATCTGCTATAGATACCGGTAAATGGTATTGTGTAGTAGCTACTCACAATAATGATAGCGAGAAGATTTATGTTGACGGAGCTTTAAAACTGGCTATTTACAAGCCCTCACTAACTGATTCATTAGAAGATGCCATTGTAATAGGTATGTGCGGGGCGTTTACAGATACTATCGACTATCCATATCATCTCAATGCAGTAGTTGATGAGATCCGCTTATATAACCGGGCATTGTCTCAAAGCGAAGTACAAACATTTTGCGATTCAGCAAAAAGGCTACCCAATGATAGCAGTAATACTTCGGTTAATACGATAATGTCTCCGGAGCGAATCATAATAACACCCAACCCTGTAACAAGCATTATCACTGTTACAATGCCTCATGACTGGAGCGGAGCTATCGTGCAGGTGGTTAACTCAGTAGGCCAACAAATAATAAAACGTACTTTGGACGGCAATACCAATAATACTATTGATCTAAGCCTGCTGCCGCCTGGCATGTACCTGTTGCGTGTGCAGTATAATAATGCAGTGCTGACGAAGAAGTTGATCAAGAACTAGGGGTAGTACTTTGCTTTTGTATTTTAAGCTCATAACCTGATAAGCTTACAATTACAATTTGAGAGCCAACCATGGGACTCGAACCCACGCTGCTATTTACGAAACAGCTGCTCTACCAACTAAGCTAGATTGGCAAGAAGTAGTAACATTAAACCACTACTACTTCATAAAAATCTTTTACATCAAAATATCGCTGTGCAAGCACCTGTAATTCTTTTGCTGTAATGCTTTTATACGTTTTTATATTGTTGTTAAAGTTTTCTACCGTCATGTTGTTAAGAAGCAATGTGCGCCAGCGCTGCAAAATAGAGAATGGCCCATCAAGATCACCAAGCAGGCCTCCAAGCAGATAATTTTTTACCAGGAGCAATTCTTCATCTGGAGCTATCTCATTGCACAACACCTGCATTTCATGATAGACTTCTTTTACGGCTGCTTCCAATACATCTCGTCCGGCCTCGGTATGAATGATCATTGAGCCGCCATTCAGATATGGGGAGAGTGAGCTGTAAATACCATAGGTGTATCCTTTGTCCTCACGGATATTACTCATCAACCGAGAACCAAAATAACCACCGAATAATGTATTTAAAACAACCATCGGAGAATAGTCGGGATGATGACGGTTAGGGAACAGACGGCCTATGCGTATTGCACCCTGCACACCATTGGGATCATTAAGGACATTATACGTTCTTTCAGAAGGAGCAGGAGCGGAGAATGTTTCTGCAGCAAGATCTTTTTTTGCTATAGCAAATTTGCCAAACACATCATTCAGCCAGGTTACTTCTTTCTTATCCACCTTGCCGGCCATGAATATTTTTACATTTGCCAGGTTGTAGTATTGGCGATAGAATGCCAAAATATCTTCCCTGGTAAGTGCTTCTATCTTTTCTTTTTTAGAGAAGCGACCATAAGGATGAGATTCTCCGAACAGTAAGGCATCGATACGCTGGTTGGCAACAAATTCGCACTGACGCAGATTAACCAGCAGCCGTTCGATAGCATTCTTTTTATGTATCTCTAATTCCTCTTCCGGAAAAATTGCATCTGTTATTATTTCATAAACTATAGGCAGCAGGTTAGGCAAATGTTTTGTGAGAGAATATAATGTGACAGTTGCAAAATCATTCCCTGCATTTACTTTCAGGCTCGCGCCATAAAATTCAAGAGCTTCGTGTATGGCATGTGCCGTGTGCTTTGAAGTACCGTTTTTTATAAGTCCTGCTGTTGCATTAGCAACAGCGGGCTTCTGTTCGTACCAAAGCCCAGCAGGGAAAACCCAGTCGATCTCCACTACATCCTGTACACCGGCATTGATCCAGTATAATGGCAAACCATTGTCCAGCTTTTCTTCGCGAACGGGAGGTAATATGTAGTCAAACTCTATTGCGTCGTGTATATGTGGAGGCGTGGTGCGGTCCAATGTTGTCATATTCATTGTTTGTTCAAAGATAGGAGACTTAGTAATTACTCTTTTATAAATAATGAGCGCAGTTCACCTGCATCTTCAGGCTTCATTTTTCCGCCTAGTATCAATCTTATCTGACGGCGGCGCAACGCATCATTAAACATTATTTTTTCGAGGTCTGTTTCTGGAACTATTTCAGGCACTTTTCGCGGACGGCCATTGGGATCGAGCGCTACAAAAGTCATATACGCCTCATTGGAGAGATACTTGTACTGTGCCGAGAGATCTTCGCCCCAAACTCTAAGATATACTTCCATTGATGTGGTAAAGGAGCGGGTTAGTTTTGATTCTATAGTTAGCAGATTCCCCAGCTTTATGGGATTGGCAAATGAAACATTATCAACAGATGCTGTTACTACGGGACAGTTGCAATGCTTTTGAGAGGATATCGCTGCGGCAATATCCATCCAGTGCATGAGTTTACCGCCCATTAGGTTGCCAAGTGTGTTTGTGTCGTTGGGTAATACCAATTCAGACATCACAACATGTGTGTCCTGTGGATGCTTTATTTGCATTTATAAGACTTTTTTTAACCGCTTAAAGGTAGGCATTGAAATTTAAGTATGCGCTTTATGCTCCTACTGCATTAATCAACAATGTTTAATGGCCGGGTGCACACCTTTGACCCATTATTTTTTAGGCTGAGGTAATAAACACCGGGAGCAAGTGCGGGGTCCAATTTTATATTAGCCTGTCCTGATGTAACTGAAAGAATCTGTGAGGTTATTTTTTTGCCCGCAATGTCTATAAGATCATAAGTCCAGCTATCGCTTTTTTTAACTTGAGGCATGTTATCTATAAACACGTTATGGTTTGCAACAGGATTGGTATATATGACTATATCTTTTTGCCCCTGCATATTTGGTATACCAAGAGG
>DATNFP010000082.1:0-37869 GCA_035606335.1 Flavipsychrobacter sp.
AATGTATTTACGGCAGTTTCTACAATGCCAGCACAAGTAAGCCTGGATAGCTTATATATCGAGCCATCTTCCCGTAAGAGCGGATCTCCTCTGTTAGTTCCCGTATATACAGACCCTATAGAAAAGGGAAATAACTATCATTTTGCAGAATTTGTAAACGATACGGAAACTAATGATGTGTATGTGAGAAATGACGATCTTATAAATGGACAGGTTGTAAAAAGGCCTTTGAACGCACCTTCAAAAAAATTAAATCCGGGTGATATAGCGGTAGTTTATCTCGAGTGTATCGATTCAGCCATTTATCAATATTATTTCACTCTGCAACAATCGACAAATCAAAATTCAGCTTCTCCCGCAAATCCGACAAGTAATATTACCGGCGGGTGCCTTGGCTATTTTAGTGCTCATACGTCGAGCATGAAAAGCATTGTGATTAAATAAGTGCAGTTTTTTCGGAAATAAGTTTTATTAATTATGTCGAAGAAATAACTGATTTTATCTAATTTATTTTTTATCGTTTCATTTGGAATGTTCTTTTGTTAAGAATTTTCAATTTATAAATTATGAAGCGATTTTTATATCTGATATTGCTCGCAAACCTTGTAATATCAAATGCATTTGCTCAAGAGCAAACCAGCAACGAGTTAATAACAAAGGCGATAGACAGCCTGCTCTACGGAAAAAGAGGATTTATAAAAGATAAAAGTATAATAGGAGCAAATGTCGGAATCTATTATAGTGATAAAGACTACATTCAATCTTATGGCCTGGCAGATAGAGAAAAACAGATAAAAGTTGATACGGCTACCGTTTTTGAAATTGGATCGAATACTAAAGTTTTTACGGCCTTATTATTATCTGAAGACATTGTAAACAATAAGGTAAAAGAACAATCATTTATTGATCAATATGTGCCTGTTAATCCGGCTATAAAAAATAAAATAATAATTACAGATCTTACTACCCATACATCGGGACTTCCAACACTACACGATTCCGAATCACTGGCTCCACTGGACAAGATCGATTCTTTATACCCGCTGGATCATGTGGATAATAGCTACCTGTTGGCATTATTAAAAAATACAGATTCACTGAGAGGATATGGCACTTATGATTATTCAAACACCGCATTTGGGGTGCTGGGATATATTCTTACTAAAACTCATCATACTACTTATGAGCATCTTATAAACACAGAGATTTTGGAACCCTTACAAATGCATCATACCTATTGTAAAATAGATACGAACAATAGCCACCTGACACGCCCATATAATGATGGAGATCGTGCACCATACATAAAACTATCTGGGTTGGCATCTGCAGGCTGTATTATGTCGGATATGCCCGATATGCTTCAATTTTTAAAGTACCAGCTTGGCATGCATTGCTCATTGGATGAGGCAATTAAATTAACTCATAAAATACGCTATACTAATAACGCGTTGATGATGGGTATGGGATGGCATAGCACCAGAATGTATCAGGATACGGTTTATATTATGCGTGGAGATACTTATGGCAGTTCCAGTCTACTCTTCTTTGACCCTAACCGCCAACTTGCTATCAGCATAATGTTAAACACTGAGAAAGATGAATCTACTCAGCAATATCTGGCATTTTTGTTAAGAAAAATAATAGGAGAATCACCTGAATATTCCAAAAGATTCGATAAGCCGGTCATTACCCTTTCGGATGACGTATTAAATTCCTATGTGGGTGAGTATGCTCTTTTTGCAGGTTTTCATCTTATTGTAACCGCGGACAATAAATCATTATTTGTGCAAGGAACCAATCAGCCAAAAAGCAAAGTAGATGCTGTAAGTGAAAATTGGTTTATTTCAAAAGAAGTCAGAGCTGAATTCGAATTCGTGAAAAACAACGAGGGAAAGGTTACAAAGCTGATATTACACCAAAATGGCAATGATATAGAAGGAGTGAAATTGGATAAGTAACTTTTGTATTTTTATAAAAGAGGTATTGGCTATTACATGAGTAACAGCCATTTTTTATTCCTTTTTGTATATTCACTCGAATGAAATAACGAATATCTTAAAGCACTCCAAAATTTTATGAAATTCTCTCATGAAGTAAATCTGGCTTTAACTATTATAAGTGGTCTTTGTTGGACCTTGGTTTATATACTTATTATTTACCGGTCATTAAAAGACAAAACTTATGGTATGCCATTCTGGGCATTAGCTTTCAATATTTGCTGGGAGTTTATGTTTTCAATAGTGTTTAGCGCCAATGCAGATTCTGTACAATTGATAGTAAATAGAATATGGTTAGCTTTTGATTTTTTCATACTGATAGCCTATTTCGCATATGGGATAAGAGAATGGCCACGCTATTTGTCTAAATGGCTCTTTTATCCTTATTCTATACTTGTATTGATAATGAGCTATCTGTTTATTTATTTTATTACTATAAGGCTAAATGAGTTCAATGGTATGAGCATTGCTTTTATGCAAAACCTTATGATGTCATGGTTGTTTATCGCTATGCTAAATAACCGTAAGAGTCTTGTCGGTCAGTCATTGGGAATAGCCATATTTAAAATGATTGGCACTCTGGCTCCGACACTTGAATTTGCAGGCAGACACCAGTTTGTACTATTCCTCGGAAGTTGTTGCTTTATTGCCGATTGGATATATATAGTTATGGTAGCAAAATGGAAACATACCTATAAGAAAAGAAGCAGTCATAAACAAATACCTTTCGGACAGTTTTCTACTTCCGGGAAATAGTTTGTAAAATGTTTTCGTCTCCTCATTTCCCGATCTTATCTATTAATCCTTTTTTATTGCGTTTTAAAATAACAATTTGCAGAGTTTAAAGTAAAAATGGGCTTGTTACAATCAAAATATACCAATGCAGCCATACATGTCATCATTTGGGTGACACTATTAGTATTGCCAGAGTTGTTTTTTCATAATGCACATGTATTTGGATTGCCGCATAGTTTTTTTACACTTGGTAATATTTATCACATTGGGCTGTTTTATCTAAATGCTTATTGGTTATATCCTAAGCTATTAAATAGAAGATTTTGGTGGCTTTATTTTCCATGTCTTGCTATTATACTTATTGTCTCCTACTGGCTCAAGGTCTTTTTTTTACACATTTATGATCCCTCAATCCTTATTTCGGGATACAATTTCCGGGTACTGTTTTTTCCTTCGGTTCCTTTTTTAGTAGCATCTATTATTTTTCGCTATGTTTTGAATAGTATACGATTTGAAAAGCTTGAAAAAGAAAGAAAGGCAGAGCGACTATCATCTGAGTTAAAGTTTTTACGTAATCAGATAAGCCCGCATTTTCTTTTTAATATGCTTACCAATATGATATCCATGGCAAGGCATAAATCAGATTTGCTGGAGCCTTCCCTCATCAAGCTTTCTGATATGCTCCGCTATACATTGTACGAAACAGAAAATGAAAGATTTAACGTTGTTCAGGAATTAGAATATCTAAGAAATTATATTGAGCTGCAACAGATACGCTTTGAAGATAGCGTTGAAATAGAATTACAGATCGATGATATAAATGAGCATTGTTTTATAGAGCCTATGTTGTTGGTACCCTTTGTAGAAAACGCATTCAAGCATGGAGTTGGGATGGTAGCACACGCGTACATTCACATTCATGCTTTTATGAAAGAGAATAAGTTGTTTTTCTCTGTGATTAATAATTATAATGCAACAAACTTCTCGAAAGATAAAAGCTCAGGAATAGGCATACAAAATGTAAAAAACAGGTTGGAACTTTTATATCCCGGAAAGTATTCGTTGCAAATAAATGATGATGGCTCTGTCTTTGATGTTCAATTAAATATTGATCTATTATGCTGAATTGCATTGCAGTTGACGATGAAAAACTGGTGTTAGACCTTTTGGAAGACAATATCAGGAAAATACCCTTTCTTAGTTTGGCGGCGCGTTGTAAAAATGCGATGGAAGCAGCAGAAGTACTGCATACAGAAAAGGTTGATTTAATATTTCTCGATATACAAATGCCAGGCATCAGTGGGCTGCAATTTTTAAAAACATTGAGCAATCCGCCAATGATAATTCTTGTTACTGCCTATAGCGAATATGCAATTGAAGGCTTTAACCTGAATGTAGTAGATTATCTGTTAAAGCCATTTTCATTTGAGCGTTTTTTAAAAGCGTGTAATAAAGCACATGAATTTCATAATCTCCGTACCTCTAATAGTAAAGACACAGAACTACCCGACTACCTGTTTGTATGGGTAACCTATAATTTAACGAAAATTTCTATTCCCGATATTCTCTATATAGAAGGGATGAAAGACTATGTGAAGATATTTTTGAAAAATGAGAAAAGACCTGTTATTACAAAGCTGAATCTCAAAGCAATAGAAGAAAAGTTAAAAGGTTATCACTTCGTAAGGATACATAGATCGTATGTGGTGAGTGTCGATAAAATTACTTCTGTAAAGAGAGACCTGATTTGCATTGGCGATATAGAACTTCCCCTCAGTGATAACTATAAGGCAGAGGTAATTAAATTGCTTCAGCGTTGATATCTCCTGATTCCTGTTTTTTGTCTATTGATTTTACCTGTTTATATATTCTTCTTGTAGAGACATATAACTGCGCAATAGTTTTGTTTAAAAGTTATTCATAATAATTTAAAACAAAGCATATGTTCTGGTTCCCTCTTATTTTAGTTCGGATATTATTTATCGCTTGCACGGTATTCATCCTTGGTTTTGTCTTCGGCAATTTTTCCAAGCGACCAGCGCTGTCAGGCATTGCTAAGGCTGCCTCTATCCTTGTTATTATTTTATTTATCTCGGTAAACATATTTGCTTTTCATTCAGGAAGATTGCATAGGGGCTGGTGTCATGGGAATAATCAATATTACAATTCCTGCAAAAATGATACGCTACAGAGCAAATAATAACGAGAGATCATTCATTTTTTATAACATCTGCTTCTTTTTTGCGGTATGTTATTTATGCCGGAGGTCAAAGGATCAATACAAAATCAAAAATCATTATGAATTTTTAAAAATCAATTAATATGGATACAAGCAAAAATGCAAATACTATATATCACGCTGGGCCTCCACTCGGATGGGTAGCGACAGTTTATGCAGTAGTATTTATTATAGGACTTTTGCCGGTAACTACTTTTGGAGGTAAGCCCTATTTTCCAGGTCCTTGGGAAACACCTGGGGTTATACAGGCATTTTTTCAAACACGCCCCAGTTCTGTAGTGCTGTGTGCTTTCTTTCAGTTTGGTGCCGCTATACCTCTCGGCATTTTTACAGCTTCCATTGTTAGCCAGTTACGATTTTTGGGTGCAAGGGTAGCAGGTACCTTTATAGCCCTCTTCGGAGGATTTATGACAGCCTTTAATTTGTCATCATCTGCTCTCCTGCTTTGGACAATGGTTCATCCGGGAATAGCCAGCGACTCTATGCTTTTAAATGCCCTTTACTATTTTTCTTATGCTTTAGGCGGCCCGGGCTTCTCTGTTCCCACAGGACTTCTTATTGCGGGAATAACTATTCCCTCGGCTTTTATGAAGCTGCTTCCAAAATGGATGATCGTTGTTGGGATAATCATTGCGATTATGGGAGAGCTAAGCTGGTTTAACCTTGAATTTCCACAAATACTGCCTTTGATCCCGCTGACAAGATTTCCTGGCTTTATCTGGTTAATTATTGCGGGATTCAAATTACCCAATTCAAAAATGAGCAATCCTTAATGATTAAATCATTACACATGTAGAAATTTCTCACTACGCTAATAGTCAGTAATATCAAATACAGAAAGGGAGCTCAAATAATTTGAGCTCCCTTTATTAGCTATATTCAGTAAGACCGTCTTCGCTGAAAAACTGTGGGAACAGAATTTATATGTTCAATTAGGGGAGATATGTTTATGACACAAAAACAATCGCATATAGAACGCAGTGAGTTTATAAATCAGGCTGAGAAGCTATTGGAAGGACCCATAGTTGTACTTGGATTTATATGGCTCATTCTTCTTATTGTAGAAATGACTCACGGCCTTTCTCCATTTTTTAAAGTATTGAATGTCATTATCTGGGCAATGTTTATAGTAGATTTTGTATTGAGATTTATTATAGCCCCCAATAAAATTACTTTTCTAAAAAATGATTGGCTGATAGCATTATCACTATTTATTCCGGCAATAAGATTTATCAGGATCTTCCGGATGATAAGAATTTTAAGTGTGATACAGGGTACCAGCATAGTGACAATGATGGGTTCCGTAAATCGCAGCATGAGAAGCCTGAATGCAACATTGCGACGTCGGGGATTTGTATATGTTATCGCAATTGCAATTGCGGTCATTCTTTTAGGTGCAGCAGGTATGTATGCTTTTGAGAAAGGACAACCAGGTAGTTTTAAAACTTATGCCGATGCTGTATGGTGGACCACTATGCTATTTATTACCATTGGTAGTGAATATTGGCCCCATACTCCTGCAGGTAAAACCTTATCATTATTGGTTTCTATTTTCGGGTTTTCAGTATTAGGTTATATCACCGCTACTCTTGCTTCCTTTTTTGTCGGCAGAGATGCAGAAAGCAGAAAAAGAATTACAGCAACCAACCATGATATTCTTTTATTAAGAAAAGAAATAGAAAAATTATCCAAAAACATAGATGAGCTAAAAAAGGGATTGGATAAAAAAGCTTAATCCATTGATGATAAAAAATGCTTCGCATTTGCGAAGCATTTTTTAGTATTTTAAATAAACAAGAATAGCTATTAATTACTTACAGCTCCTATCTTTTTCAATAGCTTCCTATTTTCCCGTTTATGTATCAGGTTATAAATGATGGAATAAATAACAGGTAATATTAATAATGTCAATAGAGTGGATGTTATTAACCCCCCAATTACCACTATCGCTAATGGTTTTTGTGTTTCCGAACCAATGCCTGTGCTTATTGCAGCAGGTAGCAGGCCAATAGCGGCCATAAGTGCAGTCATTACTACAGGACGGATACGTGATTGGACACCAAGCTCAATTGCCTTGTGGATATTCATCTTTTCATCCAGATTTTTTCGGAATACGCTGATAAGGATAACGCCATTTTGTATACAAACCCCGAATAAGGCAATAAATCCGATCCCTGCACTGATGCTAAAGTTCATCTGCGTAATATGAAGCGCCAAAATTCCCCCGATTAGTGCAAAAGGTACATTCATGATCGTTAAGAGTGAATCCTTTACATTTCCATAAGTTATGAAAAGAATAAGGAAAATAGCTATAAGGCAAATTGGTACTACCGCAGTCAAAGTTTTGGATGCGCGCTGAGCATTTTCAAATTCTCCGTTCCATGTCATTGTATATCCCCTCGGTATTTTAACGTTTTCCTTTACTTTCCTTTGCGCTTCTGCAATGGTACTGCCAAGGTCGCGACCACGGATAGAAAATTTCACTGGTATATATCGCTCATTATTATCGCGGTATATAAAGGATGGACCCGTAAGTACTTTTATGTCACTTATTTCTTCTATTGGAATTTTTGAGCCATCCTGCGTAGGTACCATCAGATGCTCGATCTTTTGTTTAGTATCACGGAACACTTTATCATAGCGCACACGAATATCGAATTTACGCTCACCTTCATAAAGTTGGGTCGCTGCCTTACCTCCGATAGCCATTTCTATTACAGCATTGGCATCAGCTATATTTACGCCATATAAGGCCATTTTTTCCTGGTTCAGCTCGATATGAAATTCCGGCTGCCCGAGGTTGCGCAATACACCAAGGTCTTCTACACCCCTCACTGTTCTTAATTGATCCATAACCTGGTTAGCAAGGGTATCCAGCTTACCGAAGTCGCTGCCAAATATTTTTACTGCAAGCGAAGCGGGTACGCCTGCTACAGCTTCTTCCACATTGTCTCGTATCGGTTGGGAATAGTTGAATAATATTCCTGGCAACTTGCTCATTTGTTTATCTATAGCATCTACTAATTTTTCAGTAGTAACACCCCTGGGCCATTCGTCTTTGGGTTTCAGATCTACTGCTATTTCTATATTGAAAAAGCCTTTAGGATCAGTACCATCTACCGTTCGTCCAACCTGCGCTAGTGTATGATTTACCTCAGGGAATTTACTAAGTATGGTCATCATTTTTCTTGCGATCTCATTCGATTGATCTAATGAAGCACTCATTGGAAGCTGACCTTTTACCCATAGAGCTCCTTCGTCTAGTTCAGGAAGAAATTCGTTACCGAGAAATTTTGCAGAAGCGAACGTTAAGACCATTATTGAGGTTGCAACTATCAGGCTTGTTCTTTGATGCTTATATACCCATCTGAATGCCTGTCCAATATATTTTTCAAAAAAGGCTACAACAATATTGTGCTTTTCACGCACATTCTTGCGTAGTAAGATACTGGACATCGCCGGTACAAGCGTGAGCGTATATATCAAAGCCCCCAGCAGTGCGAAGCCCAATGTAAATGCAAGTGGAGAAAACATTTTACCTTCTACTTTCTTGAAAGCAAAAATTGGTATCAGGCACGTAAGAATGATAACCTTCGAAAAGAAGATAGCTTTACCCATTTCTGTTCCTACCTGCTTAAATAAGCCAAGTTTGGCCAGCTTGTTAAATCGCTCCATGCCTACCTCTCTGGCTCTGCTGTCCAATGCTACAAACAGCCCCTCTATCATCACAACCGCACCATCTATTATAATACCAAAGTCTATGGCGCCCATAGACAAAAGATTTGCAGTCATACCTCTAAGGCGCATCAACATAAATGCAAAAAGCAGAGACAATGGTACTATAAGTCCTACTATTAGGGTTGTCCGCCAGTCAGCCATAAATATCAATACAATAAGCGTTACGAGTATTATGCCTTCGAAAAGATTGTGTAATACGGTATGTGTGGCATAATCCATCAGAACGCTTCGATCATAGAAAGGAACTATTTTTACATCTTTGGGTAATACATTTTCATTCAGATCAGCTACTTTCTCATGTATCGCTTTTAGTACTTCTGCAGCATTTTCACCTTTACGCATTACGATGATGCCTTCCACAACATCATCTTCATTATCACGTTTCACATCTCCAAGGCGAGGCTTTTCGGTCTCGACAACAGTACCTATATTTTTCACAAGAATTGGTACCCCATTGATCTTTGTGACAATAACATTATTGATCTCATTAATGTCATTAAGAAGCCCGATACCTCTTATTATGAAAGCCTGTCCATTTTGAACCAATACGTCGCCCCCGACGTTGATATTACTTCTTGCAACTGCATTGTATACATCGAGAGAGCTAAGCCCATAGTTGGAAATACTATTGGGATTTACTCTTATTTCATATATTTTTTCACCGCCGCTAAATGTGTTTACATCTGCTACGCCTGGAATAGCTTTAAATTTACGGTCGAGTACCCATTCCTGTATTGTATTTAGCTCACGTATATTTCTTGTCTTACTTTCCAGCGTGTACCGATATATTTCACCTGTGGGGCCATAGGGTGGTTCTACTTCGGGAGTAGCATTATCCGGCAGGTCAACATTGCCAAGACGTGTAAATACCTGCTGGCGTGCAAAGGCATCATCTACATTATCGTCAAATATGATGCGGATATAAGAAAGGCCAAATGCCGAAGTAGATCTAAGGCTAATTTTACTCTGTACTGAATTAAGTGTTGTTTCTAATGGGATTGTCACAAATTTTTCTACCTCTTCTGCGCTTCTACCTGGCCACTGTGTGATAATTATTATCTGAGTATTAGTGACATCCGGAAATGTTTCGATTGGAGTATTCTTATAACTGATGAAACCAATTACTGCAAGTATACCAGTTAGAAAAAATACAAAATAGCGGTGCCTGAGCGAAAAATATATTATTTGTTTTATGAACTTATTCATGAATAGAAAAGTTTAATCTCCTGTTGTGTGAGGAGTATTATTCACCCATTAATTGGTTAAATATCAGCAATTGGTTTTTTGTAATTACTTTTTGGCCAACTTCTGCGCCGCTACTTATATAGGTAGTTGAGCCAACTGTTTTTATTATAGTGACTTCTGATGCTTTAATGTCAGATTTGCCATTGTAGATAACAACATAATTTTTGCTGTCTTGAGAAATCAGTGCAGACGTTGGGATACATATTGCTTTGTTCCCCTCTTCATTTGTAACTATAACATTTGCAAACATGTCTGGTTTCAAAAGCATGTCGGTATTTTCAAGAGTTATACGCACTTTCATTGCTTTACTTTGCGGATCCAATACCTGGCTTATTTTATCTATTTTGCCTGCGTAAGTCTTATCGGGATAAGAGAAGGGTATTACTTTAACATCATAACCTTCTTTTACCTTTGGTATGTCAGCCTCATATACATTGGCATATACCCAAACGTTTTTTAAATCGGATATAGTAAAAAGATTATCACCCATATCAGGCCGTATAAAAGAACCTGTTGTGATTTTCTTCTCCACCACATAGCCATCTATAGGAGACGTTAGTGTGTATTGTCCGCTTACCGAAGTTTTACCGCCTCCATTGATATTAATAATTGATTGTACCTTACTGCGTGCAGCCAGTGCCTTGTCATAATTCTGTTTTGCCTCTGTATATTCCTTTTCGCTGCTGATACCGTTTTTATAAAGAGCTTCGGTATTGTCCAACTCTCTTTTGGCAATTGTTACATCAGCAGTTGCGCTGCTCAGGTCACTGTAATTTCCGGCAATATCAGCACTTTTAACAATTGCAAGTACTTGCCCTTTGCTTACATGGTCGCCCAGAGATACGTTTGATTGTACTACCTGTCCGCTACTACGTGGAAATATTTTTACCACATTATTTTCATTAAAGCTTATTTCCCCGCTAAGTGACAACTCATCCGAAATATTGCAGTATTGTACAGTATCTATTTGTATCATGTGCATCATGGTATCACTCAGCACAAATGGCTTATCCTCCGTATCAGGTTGCTTCTCTTTATGGGAACACGAACTGAACAGTGCGAGAGCAATGATTGATAATGCTATTATTTGTTTCATTTATTGAAATGTTTTTGAATCAGTTTATTAGTGTACTATATCCATACCTATAACATCGTTAAGATCAATCTTGGCAACCTGATAATCCAATATTTGTTGCAGCTCTTTTTGTCTCGTATTTTCATAATCTCCAAAGTAGTCAAGGAACTCAAGCAGGCTTATTTGCCTCTTATCATAAGCCTCAACGATGTTGTTATATATCTGTTGATAATCTTTATAAAATTGGGCATTGGTGCTATTATTTAATTTGGCACTGAATAATAGCTTTTCATAAGCATTCGATACATCGTTTTGCAATTTGATGTCTGCCTCCTGCATATTACTCTCTTCTTGTTTCACCTGGAATCTTGCAGATTTGATATTGCCTTGATTTCTGTCCCATAATGGCAAAGGCAATCCAATGTCGAGTCCAAAGAAATTGGGAACATAAGTGGCATGCTGGTCAAAATTAACTCCCACGGTAACATCAGGAACCGCAAGCGCCTTCTGCAATCTTAATGTTTGATTTTGAAGTTGAAGCTGATATACTTCCGATTGGTAATCTGTGTTATATTGCCTTGCAGAATCTACCAATTGAGCAATATTTAGCGATGGTAACTGGTTGGTTGTTGTATCCTGTATTACAGGTTGGATAAAGGTATTGCCTGTTACTCTCAGCAGTGTCTTCAATTCAGACTCAGCATCGCTCAGGTTTTTAATGTTATCAACTACATCCTGCTGCAGATTCACAATTAATGCCTGTACACGCAGATACTCTTTTTTTGCTATATCACCTGCCTGTAACTGTGCCTGCATTGCATTTACAAGCTTATTTAATCGCTGCATATTATCATTGAATAATCTGGCATTTCCCTGCAATTGAGCGATAGTATAAAAGTCAGTAAGTAATGTAAGCCTCAGGGAGCGCATTGTAGATTTAAATTGCCATTCTGCTATGTTCACGTTTGTTTTGGCAATTGCGATTTGCTTACCTCTTTTGTTTGCAGTTTTAATCAGCTGTTGCACATCTGCATACACTTCACCAATTGGCGTTCCGTCAGAGGCTGTGCCATGTTGAAAAAAACCTTCTTGTGAATTATACAGGTTTTGATTGGTGCTGAGAGACGGATTTTCCCATTTGCGGGCTTGTTCCACTAATGCCTGGTTAGATTGAATATTATAATGCTGTGCCAGCAATGAAAGGTTTTTTTCCAAAAACATCTTTTGTGCCCCGACAACATCGAGGCGCAAGGTATCCGGTTGCTGGATGATATCTGTTTGCGCTTGTATATCAGCTGCCGATAAAAATAAACAGCAAATGACACATATACTTTTTGCAAGCGTTTTATGGGGCATGCAACTAATTGGTTTTTTGTATTAGAAATGAAACTCTGTTGTTATATACATATTTTTTATCGCGTAAGTCATGCCTATGGATAATGCTATGAGTATATATTTTAACAACATTTAGGAGGTGGGGGATTGATCTCCCGGAAAAACAGATAATCATAATTTTCCGGAATTGCAACATTGTAGCCAATGTCATCCGGCAATGTTGGGAATGATACATCCTCTTTTTGAGGAAGTACAATCTTAAATGACAGGTGTTTACCTATATTAAATTTATGTGGAACTTTGTCCTGCGATGATAACGATGTGGAATTAGCAGGGTTTTCATTTTCCATAGGCGATTTATGCGACTTTGAGATCACATATGGTGATGATGGGTTAGTGTCAAAATGCATATCGAAACTTTTTTCTGCTCTGTTACTAACAAAGTAACCGCATAAAAGAAGCACTATGCTTAGTGCCTGGACGATATATAGGCGTAATTTTGCCACTGTTTAGAAAGTGCGTGCAATATTACACATTGCCACAATAATATGTTGTTAAACATTTGTATAATTTTAAGAATTTAATGCTTTTCTAATGCTCATAAATATTGTAAAATTTAATTGTAGCAAATGCGTGTAAAAGATATAATTAATAGCATAGAAGAATTTGCACCTGTTGTATATCAGGAAAGTTATGATAATAGCGGGTTACAGATTGGAGATCCACTGGAAGAGGTAAAGGGAGTTTTATTAACGCTTGATCTTACTGAAGATATTATCAGAGAGGCAATTTCCCGAAAATGCAATTTGATAATTGCTCACCATCCGTTACTATTTTCTGGTTTGAAGCGCATAAGCAACGATACATATACCGAAAGGATCGTAAAGGAAACTATAAGAAATAATATTAATATATATGCTGCTCATACTAATATGGACAACATGAAAAACGGGGTAAATGCCAAAATAGCTGAAAAATTAGGCCTAATTGATCTATCTATATTAGCAAAAGCGGCAGGAACACTCTTTAAGCTATATACTTATGCCCCGTTAGAAGCTGCCGACAATGTGCTGCAGGCAATGTTTGCTGCGGGTGCAGGAGAAATCGGGAAATACAAAGAATGCAGTTTCAATACAAATGGCGTAGGAAGCTTTAAGCCGGGTAGCAATGCAAACCCCGCTATTGGCAAAGCCGGAGGTGAAAGAGAGCAGGTAGTGGAAGCCAAGATAGAGGTATTGGTACAAAAACATAATAAAAAGCAGGTATTACGTGCTTTGTTTGAAAGCCATCCTTACGAGGAGGTAGCTTATGAGTTAGTTGCTTTAGAGAATGCCAATCAGGATATTGGTGCGGGTATAGTAGGAAACCTGCCTAATCCATTGTCAGAAAAGGAGTTTCTAACTTTGTTACAGAAACAGATGAAATTAGATTGCATACGTCATACGGCATTAACAGGCAAAAAAGTAAATAAAATTGCTATATGTGGGGGTGCTGGCAGCTTTTTATTAAAAGATGCAATAAGTGCTGGGGCTGATTTCTTTGTCACTGCCGATTTTAAATATCACCAGTTTTTTGATGCAGATGGCAAAATAGTGATAGCAGATATCGGCCACTATGAGAGTGAACAATTTACAATTGAATTATTTCAGGAAATACTTAACAAAAAATTTCCTAATTTTGCCATTCTTTTATCAAGTTTATCCACAAATCCGGTAAAATATTTTTGCTAATATGGCTACAGTAAAAGACTTTTCAGTTGAAGAAAAGCTTATAGCAGTCCTGACATTACAGAAGATCGACTCAAAAATTGATGAGATCAAGACATTGAAGGGCGAGCTACCAATGGAAGTTAAAGACCTTGAAGACGAAATAGAAGGTCTGCAGACACGTATACAAAATATTGATGCAGAAATAAATAGCATCAACAGTTTTATAGAAAATAAGACTACTGCCAAAAAAGAAGCCCAGGCATTGATCAAAAAATACGAAAAACAACAGGATAATGTAAAGAATAACCGTGAGTTCGAAGCCATCAATAAAGAAATTGAAATGCAGGAACTTGAGGTGAAGCTGAATGACAAACATGTTAAGGATGCCAACTTTGAACAAAAAGAGCGTGCTAATCAACGTTTGAAAACAGAAGAGAAAATAAAGGAAGTAGAAGGCGCATTAAAAACAAAGCGCGGTGAGCTTGAAAAGATTATTGCTGAGACAGATAAAGAAGAACAAGCATTGAGTGCCAGATCTGATGAAGCTAAAGAAAAAGTAGATCCACGGTTGCTTTCTGCTTATGAGCGTATCCGTCACAGCTACAGAAATGGACTTTCTGTTGTGCCTATTTTGCGCGATTCTTGCGGTGGTTGTTTTAATGTGATACCTCCCCAGCGCCAATCAGAGATCCGCCAGCGCAAGAAAATCATTGTATGTGAACATTGTGGCCGTATCCTTGTTGATAGCGACCTGAATGAACAAGTTAAGATCAAAGAATAATTAATTTTTTTTGTATTAATAAAAGGAGTTCCTTTCGGAACTCCTTTTTTATTATTTGTCCGTTTGCTCATGTTGAGCATTCGATAGAGTCAACAATTTCACGTACGTTTGCAAACGAATTTTTACTACATAATCAGTATTTGTAACAAAATTTCTATTAATGAAAATACTTGTTTGTATCACCCAGGTACCAGACACCACCAGTAAGATTGCCTTTACTGATAACAACACACATTTTAATACACAAGGCGTTACTTTCATTATAAATCCGTATGATGAATGGTATTCATTGGTTCGTGCGTTAGAGCTAAAGGAAAGTGGTGTTGCTTCTGCTGTTCATTTGGTCACAGTTGGTAAAATAGATACTGAACCGATAATACGTAAAGCTCTTGCATTAGGAGGTGAAGAAGCCATCAGGATAGATGCTGATAGCAATGACCCTTATGCAGTTGCAGCACAAATAGCTGCATATGCTAAAGATCAGGGTTATGATCTTATACTTTGCGGGAAAGAATCTATAGATTATAATAACGGTGTAGTAGGTGGTATGCTGGCTGAATTGCTGGACATGGATTATATTGGCTTTGCAACAAATGTAAATGTAGAAGGAACTACAGCCACTGTGAAACGTGAAATAGAAGGCGGTGAAGAAACTGATACTTGCAGTCTGCCTCTTGTTATATCTTGTCAGAAAGGAGTTGCTGAAGCTCGCATTCCTAATATGCGTGGTATTATGGCTGCACGTACCAAACCTCTAAAAGTAGTGGCACCAGCTGATATTCAGCCATTAAGTGTTATTACTTCTTACGAATTACCGCCGGCTAAAACAGGTGTAAAAATGATTGATCCTGAAAACATGGACGAATTGGTAAATCTTTTACATACAGAAGCTAAGGTTATATAAAAAACTTTTTCAACTAACAATATTTCAAAATATGTCTGTCATAGTATTAGCGGAACATACACAGGGAACTTTTAAGAAAAAGACATTTGAGGCAGTCCAGTATGCTGCGGATATTGCGAAAAGCCTGAATACTTCTGTAACTGCAGTAGCATTAGGTAACATAGCCGATGATCAGATGCAAGGTCTTGGGCAATATGGTGCACAAAAAGCTATACACATAGCAGATGCTCGTCTCGATAATATTAATGCCCGTGCTTATGCAAAAGCATTGGTGAACATTGCCCAAAAAGAAGGTGCTAAAGTAATTATTGCATTGCATGATGTTACAGGAAAAGCCATCGCTCCGAGGGTAGCAGCTAACCTGAAAGCGGGAATGGTAGCTGGTGCTATTGGTTATCCTGACCTGCAGAATGGATTCGTAGTTAAGAAAACAGTTTTTTCGGGCAAAGCATTTGCATTCGTAAACATTACCAGCGATGTAAAAGTGGTAACATTAATGCCTAATACATTCCAGGTAAAAAAGGGTGAAGGAACTGCAGCAGTTGAAAAAATGGACGTTGCATTTGACGATAAAGATTTTAAAGTACAGGTAAAAGAGGTAAATAAAGTAACTGGAACTGTTCCATTGTCAGAAGCAGAATTGGTAGTTTCCGGTGGTCGCGGTATGAAAGGACCTGAAAATTGGCATATCCTCGAAGACCTTGCAAAAGAATTAGGTGCCGCGTTAGCTTGTTCACGTCCTGTAGCAGATGCACATTGGAGACCACATTATGAACATGTTGGTCAAACTGGTGGTACCATTCGTCCCAACTTATATATTGCTGTGGGCATTTCAGGAGCTATACAACATCTGGCAGGTGTAAATGGTTCCAAAGTTATAGTTGTGATCAATAAAGATCCTGAAGCGCCGTTCTTTAAAGCTGCAACTTATGGAGTGCTAGGAGATGCTATGGAAGTAGTGCCTAAGTTAACAGCGGCAGTGAAGAAATTTAAAGAAAGCCATAATTAATTGATCATATTCACTCAATAAAAAAATGCCTGTTTTTTGCAGGCATTTTTTTATTGAAGTATAATTTTTTTAAAGCACTTGTAAATGTCTTGTGGCAACAAGACCATCATTATTCTTTACAGAAAGTATATAGCTGCCCGCAGTCAGTTGTTTGTTAAAAGATAATTTTATTAGTTGTGTTCCATCGTGCAGCATGTATTGCTGATTAATGATGAACCTTCCTGTTATATCACTTAACGTAACTGTTATGTTTTCATTTTTCGAATCGCTGATCTCTAGTGTTACATTGTCATTAGCAGGATTGGGATAAAGTGATTGAAGCTGAATAGAGCTATTTATGGATGATATTTCCTGGATGCCTGTGGTAGTGCAAGGATTTGATTTTGCAAAATAGATCTTAGGTCCCAGGTTATCGCGGCCATCAGACCATGCAGCATACGTATTGCATCCTGCGCTTACTGCCCTGTTATAATCACCAAAAAAGTATGCTGTGCTGTTATATTGGGGGTAATAAGTTGGGGCACTGGACAGCAAGACAGGCTTGCTGAATGTTTTACCATTGTCAGATGATCTCATCTGGTAATACCAGGCAGAATCATTAGCATCTATTTCAGTAAATGAGATGGTAACATTATTTCCTGCTGAAGCAACAGTAGGCATCATGGTCTCATTTCCACCAAACAGGGTATTCAAATTTAGTGGTGTGCTCCAGTTAATGCCGCCATCTGTAGAACGTGAATAATATGATAGAACAGTATTTGGATAGCTTGACCAAACAACATGCACGTTATTAGCACTATCTATTATCATGTTAGGAGCCGAATTTTCCCTACTATGAACTAATGCCAGACCGCCGAACAAATTGGAGCCCGTGTCAATAACGCTGCTTGTAGAAAAACTGGCACCTCCATCCGTAGAATAAGCATGTCTTATTTGTTGACTATCAAGCTCTCCGAAAGACACATGTAGCTTTCCTTTTTTATCAACCTCTACATTCCCAAATTGTGTTGAGCCATCATAAACGTTTACAGCCGGACCAAACACGGTATCTGCCACCCGTTTGGTTTTCACTGTTTCACCAAATTTTGTGGTCGCTACACTATCAGCCGGGAAAAGAACAAAACTACAATATAGATTTCCCTGGTCAGGACCATTTGAATTATCCACAGCCAACCATTCTCTATCGCAAATGCCATCTTTGTAGTTAATAATGTTGCCCGAGACGCCACCTATTTCCCCTCGGCCAATAAAATGTGCTGTATCAGGTGCTACTTTCCATGTATTTCCTTTATCATCTGAATATGCCCAGTTAAGAGTAAAATAAAGGTTTGTGTCAATAAGATTTAATGTAAGATATATCCATGAGAAGTATAGCCGTCCACTCTTTTTATCCCATGCAAATGCCGGATCGCCGCCGCCTGCAAATTCCTGTCCGGGGAAATCTGCATTCATGATTGCTATACTGTTAAACGTGCTATTCGTCCATGTTTTGCCCGCATTGCTTGAATAATAAATTGGAAAAGTAAGAGTACCTAACCTATTCTGTTCCATATAGCTGGCTACAAGATTATTGCTATCATTAGGGTCTACTATAATTGATACTTCTCCTTCATCAACTTCCAGCGGGTTTGAGGTTAATCTTTCATCATCACCAGTAGTTCTTAAAAGAGAAGAAAGGGCATTATTTGCAGAGGCGGCTGAATTAGCTCCTAGCTTTTCCTTCAGGGTATGCTGTAATAATTCTCTTTGTCTTTGCAAGGAAACCTGTGCATACGCTTGATTGCACCAAAGAAAAATACCTATTGCTAACAATGCGAAGGGACGTAAAGGCATCTTCATAAAATTGTTTGATTGTTTATCTATTATGGATTATGCAAGAAAAATTACATATGGTGAGAAGGTTAATCTTTTGGGCGTCTTCTATTCATCCTCCGCTCATTTCCAGTTAGTTAGAATTAATACATAAAAGTAAATTTATTAATTGGGTTACGAAAAAATAAATTAACAACTAAGAGTATTATTTTAAGCCCCCTGAAATATTTTATAAAATTATCTACAATTAAATTAGGAAAGAAAATATGTAGAGCAGCCTACCTCACTTATCCTCTTTTTTATCCATTTTATTCTCTTTCTTTTCCAATTTATTCATTTTCTTAGCAGCTTTTCCAAGTTTATTTTCTCTGTTCTTATTTCTCAGTTTACTGCATAATGATTATGCATAATTTAGTAAAAGTTATTTTCATTAAGGATAATTTAATTTCAATATTGCAACTGTTTTAAAATATGAGCATAGAACTTAAAACATTAACAAGCCAGGACATTGAAGACTTTTCGGATCTCATAGATCTATTTGAAAATGTTTTTGAGATGAAAGACTTTACAAAGCCAGACAATAAATATTTACAAGGCATCCTGGCAAAGCCTGGTTTTTTTGCATTGATTGCTAAAATTGGCAACAAGGTTGTGGGCGGACTCACTGTTTATGTTCTGGATCAATATTATTCTAAAAAGCCTCTTGCGTATATCTATGATGTTGCGATCGCTACAGAGCATCAGCGACAGGGAATAGGCAAAGCGCTGATCAAATACCTGATAGATTTTTGTAGGGAAAAAGGATTTGAAGAGGCCTATGTACAAGCGGACAGGGTGGATGACCATGCGATTGAATTTTATCGTTCGACGAAGATAAGCAGTGAGGGAGAGGTGGTTCAGTTTTCTTATTTGTTTTGAGATGGGGAAATTGTAATTTTTATATAGTTGCAAAATATACTCCTCTTATTTTTTCTTGAAATGTTTTCGCGTGAAAATGAACGCAAGGATCCAGGTCGCAGCACCCGGTGGATCTGAATATAGATTTTTGAGTCCAGTATATCCGTCGTTGAATCGCAGTAAAGCCGGGCCTAAGGCCCGGCTTTACTATTATAGTGATGTTAACATTAACGTTGTCGAATAACTATTCAGCGCTGTGACAGTCAGCAGGTATGTTCCGGGTGTGCAGCCGTCCGGCAGTTCATACTCAAATATGGAATTGCCATTTAAATATACAATGGAATTGGAAAGTACTTTTCCTGACATATCAGATAAAGATAGATGAAGGTTGGAAACACCCACCGGCATATTGCATTTGAGAGTATACTTACCATTTGTAGTTGGATTAGGATAAACATTGATGGCTATCTGCTTATTTCCAACTTCTGCTACGGCCGTCCTGACTCTGTTAGTTAACTTAATGCATATGCCATATAAAGTATCATTGCTGAGTGATTGCTGACCGTAACCGGCCAACAAAATATCCCCTTCAGGGATCAAGGCTCCTGAATTACAGTGATCATTCATTCCTCGATAAACTGTTAAAATGCCGTTAGGGCCAAAAGTGGTATCAGGCACTCCAGCCGACGTGAGGCGAGTGACAGCATATTTTGCGTTAATACCAGTATCCTCGGTGCCGGCTACCAGCAGCTTGCCTCCTGATTGTAAGAATTCACCCCAATAGGCATAAGGATAGACATTCTGTATTGAGTCGATTGACGCAATACCATTGATGCCATAACTACTGTCTATTTTGCCCGAAGATGTAATCTTAATTACATCGAGATGCACTTCTGCAAGATCTCTATACTGGCATAATTCATAGGCATTACCACTATCATCCGTTACCTGTCGCAACACAAGAAGATAATTGCTATCAAGACTCACCTGTACCAAACCGTTAACTCCGTAGCTGCTATCGGGTGTGCCTGTGCTGTTATACCTGACTATAAATAAACTGCCATTTATATTAGTGTACATACCAGATAATAGCATCTTATTTCCTGCCAGGCGTGAAACACAATAACCCATATTGGCAGTTGGAGAATATTTAAACAATTGTGAATACATGCATACCGCATAACCTGAAGTGCCATAAGCTGTATCTAATGTTCCATCGGCAAGTAATCGCGTCAGACAGTATTCATAAATGCCAGTTGTATTGTCTTCTGTATATCCTCCGACAACTATTTTACCATCGTTTTGTATATCAAAAGACTGGCCGAAATTCCAGGTGTTTAAAGCTATCTCCAACATGCCACTACCAGCAAAAGTGGAATCAAAACGTCCTGCAGACGTTATTTTGTAAACGCAGAAATTGGAATTACCCGAGCCAAAAGCCGTACCACACAGAAAAATATTTCCACTTGCATCAACTTTTAATTGTGTAAAGGTGATTGCTTCGGTTGTGGTCGCAAAGGTTATTATACCATTGTTATTGAATGTGCTATCGGGTGTCCCATCTGAATGCAAACGGATAATTTCAAACCAGTTGGAGCCCGTTATTATTCCGCTCATGACTATTCTGCCATCGGCCATTACACTCATTTGAGTAATGTAATGCTGATAAAGGATAGGTGCTGGCACGTCAGGAGTAACTATATCTATTCCGCTGCCACTAAATGTGCTGTCCAGGTGGTAAGACTGTGCTTTTGCAGTTGATAATCCAAAGATCAGGATAAGGGTGATAAATAAAAAGTACAATTTCTGCATATAGGTTGGGTTTTAATTTCAGGTTGTCAAATCATTTGTTAGTTAGGTATTGTCAGGTATTTTCTATTGTTATTTAAAAATACGCATTTATTTCATAATCCGTAATGCATCACTATTCTCAGTATTACTCCTGAAATATCGAAAGAAATTTCTTCTATATCACGGCTACTTTCTTGTTCTTGAAATCTATGATAATGATGTTGTTTAAAAACAATGTATTGCCTGTTAAGGTTTGCAATAAAAATACAAATTATCGGGAAGATTGCGCGTTCCCTTCGTTTACGTTTAGCGTTTACTATTTTCCCATTTCTTACAAAAAAAGCGTTTTGGGGATTTTGGGGTATTGTATGTTTGAAAACTGTTTGTGGTAGTGCATTATGTGTTTTTTGATGATGTAACATTACGCCGCATCTTTCCCCATTCATGCCCCATTTTTTACCCGTTGTAGCGAAAGGCTATTCCGGTTCTCAATAGTTGCTACATACCCCGCAATGACCTTGTTTTTAAAAAGCATTTTGTGGCTATGGATTAGGGCCATTGCAAAAATACTTTAAGGTATGTGGATGGGAAAAAAAGAATATTCACAATTTAGAATATTGAATATACCATGTCGTATGTGCCTAAGACAAACAAGAGGGATGTGCTGCGAACGATTGATTGGTGCCCCGCAAGGGCTTTGCAAATGTTGTGCACCTGTATCCTCATTATAAATGAGAATAAGTTAGGGTTTATTGAGGCACCGTTCAGTATTTATTTATCCTCTCTTTTAGTTTACAATTACTGTTCCGGTCATAAATGGATGAATAGTGCACTTGTATGGATACGTACCGGCAGTTGTAAATTTAAAAGAGAAATTGTTACCTGACGAGAGATTACCACTGTTGAAAACACCAGTCGTACTGGTTACAGTATGGGTCATGTTGTCCGTATTTGTCCATGTAACAGTTGTTCCAGCAGTTACTGTTATGGAGTTCGGCGTAAATTTCATTTGATTTATGTTAACCGTATTTGCACTGCCGCCACCTGAAGCGGGAGTTTTGTAGCTGTTTTTGCTACAAGATGGCAAGACTAACAAAACAATTGCGATAATGGCTAATACGCCTGCTGAAATCCTTTTCATATGATATGTTTTGGTTTAAAAATTTATATTATGATACTACATGTTTTTCCTCTTTGACCTTGTTCAAATCTTCGTATCAGAAGCGGGGGTGGGAATCGGCTACTTGATCAGAAAGCAAATTAGAATATAAAATAGTCTTTTAGTTGTGAAATGCAGTCAAAAGGGAAAATCAATTAATGGAGTGGGAAAAAAAATTACTAAGGGTGAAACCTCTACGCAGTTTCTATGGCTTTTCCAAGCAACTGCAAGCTCGGCTAAAGTATTCTTGTGTGCAAGTTTATAGTGTGAGCGGGATGCTATAAAATTTTAGGTCTAAGCGAAACGCTTAGATGTTTGCTAAACTTATTAAATGAGTAGTTTTGTTTAGTAACAAACAACATTTTTAGTTTACTCTATTGTGAAACTTAGCAAAAGAAGCGTACCTTATCAAGCATTTAAATTAAAACCGATAAAAAATGAACCTAAAAAGAACCTACTTATTTGCCCTGGCCCTAGCCATTGCCATTGCAAGCTGCAGTAAAAAAAGTGATAGTCCTGCGCCATCGAGCACCTCCACTACAACCTCCAGTCATCCATATTACTTCAGATTTAGCCTGGATGGAGCTACCGATACAATTTTAGGTAACGACGATACAAAAGGATTTGCCTACAATACCAACTTTGTGTCGTCCATTATAGCGCCTAGTGGATACAGCCTATATCCAAATATAACAATAAACTTTCGGCTGCCAGAGGACTGGGATACGATAAAGGAAAGCGATGTATTGGGACTGGCTGGCAGAACAGTGTACTTTACAGACACGAATATGGGACCTACCATAAAGTACGCAATCAACGATTCGGTTGAATGGGATTCTTATGGTGACAGCAGCAGCTATGTGAAGGTGGATAGTGTAACCTTTAAAGGTACGGATACCTACACGGGAGTCCCGGTGCGCACGTATATAATGGTTGGCAGCTGCAATACCCTGATGACTAAAACATTCGGCTACAACAAATACCTAACGGGAACTTTCAGGATGCTGTTGGTGAGGGTAACCTGGTAGAAATATTATTGCGACCCAAGCATGGGGAACGCTATAATTTTTCTGGACTATCAAAAATAATGGTGCATCTCGTTTAGATCATCTATCTCATAACTATTCTTCGACAGCTTCAAATTCAAGATTGGATAAAAGTTGTTTCAATTGCAGTAAATAAGGCCGTGTTGCCTCTTCAAGTTTATTGATATTTTCAATTAAAAATTGGATAATTTTTTGCCAATCATCTTTTACAAAATAGTTAACGCCGGGTAATGCAAAAGAAATCCTTGAACTTTTTCTGTCATCTAATCTTTCCCAATTTAATATTGACCCAAATTTATTCTCGATTTCCCTTTTATGGGAAATTAATGAATCAAACAGAGCTTTGTTTTCGTCAGTAGATGCTCTGCCAAAATTAATTAGGACAGATGCATTGGTCATAGTTATTACAAATTGGTATGACAACCCTGTAATATTAGTACCTCCAGCAACTAACCAATGGTCTTTAGTTGGACTTGAGCTTTGAAATAAGATAGATTTTCCTTTTATCTCTTTTAATAAAGCTGCCCAGAATTCCAATCTTATCGTATGCCTGGTTTTTAATTCAGCCTCTGTACTAAATTCCTCCTGAGCTTTATTTGCCATAGAAATTACATAATCTTGTGCATCTTTTGTTGGTATGATTTGATCTAATGTTAAGAAATATTGTCCATTAAGTTCATAGGGAGTTGCTTTGTAACATTTTAGTTGAATTTTGAAATTCATTAGCCATAAAACCGTAGAGGTAACTTCTTTTCTAAAATTAGCTGCAACAAAAATG
This sequence comes from Flavipsychrobacter sp., assembly GCA_035606335.1. Lineage (GTDB taxonomy): Bacteria > Bacteroidota > Bacteroidia > Chitinophagales > Chitinophagaceae > DATNFP01. The sequence continues at coordinate 24,254 of DATNFP010000082.1, forward strand.
ATCCGCTGTGTCATTCTCTGATTAAGCAGAATTTCGCTATAGTCTGCGCATTCAAAGAATTCGTTCAATACTTCTATTGCATTTCCTCCGTTAGATTGAGCATCCAGATAGCTTTGGAAAATGGTACGAATGTCTTCTTTTGTCAGTGTACTACAATATGAAGCATATTTTAATGCTTGCCAAGTTACATCTTTACCAGAATCATCTAATTTATTTTCAATAACTACAATATTGCCATTCTTATCTAGTGCTAACAAATCAAGACGTTCATTTGTTTCAGAAAAACCACTAAACTCCTTTTGAATAATTAAGAGTTTTTCACCAAGAGCTTCGGAATTCCCCGCAATCCATTCTTGGAGATGAGCACGTTCTTTAAAGCCTAATTCAGAAAAAGTTTTCTTGTTAAGGGCCTTTATAGAATTATTTTTTGAGTCGATTACAAACATTTTTTAGGTTTAATGCTTCCTAAAATTAGTAATAAAAATGCTATCTCAAGAAAAACTCGTACGTTCGGTGGCATTGCTAGCCATACCTCACCAAGCTTCATAAATAACTCAGCGAACTTTCCTCTGACTAATAAATGCTGAAGGCATTAGTTCTATATTGTGTTTGCTTGCAACCTTAATAAGTATTGGCATCAGGATAGAAGCTCCCGGGATCAAAACAAAAGGAACGCCGATACCGACTATCTTCAAGGAATCCATTAATTGAGTTTTCAATATATGGTCTTCGTCTTCGCTTATTTTACCTTCTCTTATGTATTTCCGTATGATGAAACCAGCCTCTTTATCTCCGACATATTCTGTCTTTATCCCTTGCAAGAAGTGATGGGCGTGCTCTTCTATGATGGCTTCTATTTTCATTATTCAAACATTTAGCATCTTCGTTGTAACTCATGGTGCGAGATGCAAGATAGAGATTGATATTGTTGTGCACAAGTTTGAAGTTAAGCGGGACCTACAGTATTTTAGGTTTAAGGTGACCAATAGCGAGAAAGTGATGACCGAGCCTTACATGTGTTTCCCATACCGATTATTCTTCGACTCTATTGACGGCATCAAATAAATTAAGAAAATGTTGTTTTACATTTTTGGAAATGGGAATCGCTTTATTGTTTGCCATTATAATGACCCCGGTATTTTCATACCGGAGCATATGTACTGTATTTATTATGTAGGAGCGATGAACCTGATAGAACAAATTACTTTCCGTAATGTGTCTGAATTTTCCGATGCTATAAGAGCTTAGTATCTCTGAGCGGGATGTAACTACTTTGGCATATCTTTTTACCGCCTCAAAATATATAATGTCATCAATATTTACATATTCTATCCCTTTATAGTGCGGTATCCCAATCTTCGTATTTCTCTTTTGTCCTACGCATGCCTGTTCCTGATTAACCATTTTCTTGTAATGCAGGCGCTGAAATACCTTGTCCAATGCCTTTGTGAGATTGCCATCTTTTACCGGCTTAAGAATATAACCTGCAGCTGGATAACTAAAAGCTTCAAGGGCATAATCTGCGTAAGCAGTAATAAATATGATCTCACAAGATAAATTGGGTACCAGATTCAGCAAGTCTATGCCATTTTTCTCCGGCATGGAAATATCAATGAATACAATGTCAAAATTACATTCCCGCAGGGCTTCGAGGGCAATCCTCCACGATGTATAAGTACCCACAATATTAATGTTGCTATATAAACTACTAAGGCTACCTCTTAGTAACTCGATAGCTTTTGGTTCATCATCGATGATGATACACGAAAAACTGTTTTCCATCTTTCTTACCTTTAATTTTTATTTTCACGATAGTACCTGTTAAGGGCAGTTCTTTGTCTATGTACCTAATGCTTATATAGGTATTCTCATATTTATTAAATATATTGATTAAATGCTTTACTAACTCACTTCCATAAGATGGACGTTTTACGGCACTATCTTCATTTATTTGCCTGGATCTTTTTCTGCCAACGCCATCATCTTCTATAATACAAATCACCTCATCAATTGATCTATCATAATTAAACTCTATTCTTAAAAAACCTATTTCCTGTTTATGGAACAAGCCATGGTTAATGGCATTTTCCACAAGAGGTTGTAATAAAAGAGACGGGATATTAATCGTATTGGTTTGAGGATCATCTATAATCATTTTATAGCTGAATTTGCCTTCAAAACGCTTCAATTGCAATTCAATATAGTTGGTTAGATTTACAACTTCCTCTCCGATAGTTATATATTTATTAGATGAAGATTTAATATATGAGCGCAATAGATCGGAAAATGTTGAAATGTGGTCAAATGCCTCCTCCATTTTCTCACTTTTAATTAAATATAATCCCGTACCTAATGTATTAAAAATAAAATGGGGGTTTATCTGAGAATATACTGATTTCAATTCCAGTTCGAGACGAAGATTCCTTTTAGTATTCTTGTTTGTTGCAATGCGGTTTGTAATTAATATTACTATCATGACAAATAGCCCAATGACTATGAAACTCAATATCCAAATCATGCGTTTCCCCAGACTGGTTTGCCACCAATATGGAATAACATATAAATAGACATTTATCGGAGGACTTTTCCATGCGTCATCTTCTACCATTATTTTCAAACTATGGTATTTAGTGCGTACTGATAAAACCGGCAGGTGTAATTCGTTAGCATTTAGAATATGCCAACCAGGTTCATTATCCAGCTGATATAAATATTTAGGAAGTCCACTGCCTAAAGGATTTATAACATCAAATTGAAGTACAGGTTTTCTTTGATCGATATGAATTGTATCATTTGACCGGATGCTACGAATTGCATCGTTATAGTTTACAATAAACTTATACTGTATTGTTTCTCCACTTCTTTTTGTATGAAACAAACTATCCGGAGGTATCTTAGATAAATACGTGCCCTTATCCGTCTTTAATAATAATTCATTGTTTAATATTTGCACATCTTCAATAGCATTGTACAAGGAGTTCTTTATGTTTCTATAAAGTATGGGGGCGCTATATTTAGAGACACCTTCAATTTTGCTGAATAAAACGCCGAAGCTTCCGGTGAGAATCAGCTTGTCTTTGTATATATGTACAGATGCCCTGTCGAGCCTGTAATTATTGAATAATTGCTTGCGAGAAAAATTATTAAGATCAAAGGAATAGAGCTTATCTACATCTTTTATAAAAATATTCCCATATTGATCATCTACCAATACCTGTTCCAAATGATCAATACCCAATCTGTTTAATAAATATCTATCCAATTGGATTTCCTTATTATTAAAAAGGATCAAAGCCCTTTGAAGTAAGTATATACAAACGGCTTTTCTACGTTTATCAAAGATAATACCTGTATAATGATCGTTATCAATAGCGGTGGTTTGAAAATGATCTTTATAAATACGCAGATGCATCAACCTGCCTGGGCCATAAGACAGAATGTAATAATTACTTGAATCGTAACGAACAAGATCAAATGGAATAGAATAGTTGTATTGTCCCGGAAGGAATTGAGAGGTTATTCCTGTCCTGTTTTCAAGTAAAAAAATATTATTATCCGAAAGTATTAATGAATAATTATTACTGTATGGTACAACTTTTCTTATCTCCTGTATTGGTTTACGAATGAGATATTTTATTTCCATTCCTTTTCCCAGAGCTAATAGTGTACCGGTTGAACTATTCCACCAGAAGCCTGTTTCATTAATGGAATTACCCACATACTTATAGTTCATTAAGGACGGGGATGATACTTTTTTAAAAAAATGATCGTAAGCTTTATTGCTTATAAATGCACCAACGCCAGTAGATAGACAAATGCCCCAAAAAGGATCGGGCTGTATGTAGGATACTTTATCTCCTCTAATATTTATATCGCCAGTCAACGAGTCAATCATATACCTTTTAACAATGTGCAAAGAGGAATCTATGTCGTAAATGTCTTTCTCACACATAACGTGAAGCCGACCAAAATCCTGATACGCATAAAAAATGTTCTCTTTATTGCCATCCAAAGTATTAAAGTGAATCTTTTTACAGGAACAATCCGTAAGGTTCAGAGCTACAAGTTCGTGTCCCGTACGTGGGTATAAGATCAGAAAATTTTTGTATTGCACCTGCAGTATATAATAATAACCAGGAAAATAATCCCGGATATTGCATATTTTCTTTTTGGTGATTTTTGATAAAGTAGGAACTGCTATTTCATATACTTGTTTATTTTCAGTGAAGATGATTTTATGCTGTTCTGTAATAAACCAGTAGGCATTATGAATACCCAAACTATACTTATAAAGAGTATCATTTCTTTCAATAAAAAAAAAGGTTTCGTCCCGGTTGGAGACACGCTGGGTAAATAAGAATGAGATTCCTTTATTATATACTTTTATAGTTGTGGAATATAACGATTGAGGTTGTTTTAGTATGGTCGTATGATATTTATCATTCAGCAAATAACCTATTCCATCTGAAAAGCTACTCAACCATATTCTTCCTTTTAAGTCCTCATCTAACTTCCAAACATCTTCATTAGGAAGTCCGGTTGACAGATCAAATATTTTCATACCATAGCCATTATAGCGCACCACGCCGTGTGGAGTTGCCAACCATAGATAACCATATTCATCTACCAGAGTATTATAAACATGATTTGATGGCAAACCATTGTACATGCTCAAATGGTATGAAATATTAGATTGGCTATAGCAAAGACCTCCCAGGAATACATTAAACGCAACTATTAACCACTTTTTCTTTCTTAAACTATATAGCATATCCAAAGGAATTAGATGAAAACGCTTTTCAATATATAATTATTATAAGTAAAAGCCTGGCATTACTTCTAGGGCTCAATATTTTGTTCCCTGTTAAATCAAAAGACCCTTTTATCATTCGTTTAATCAAATGATACTTTCATTACAATTTTAGGTCAATTGGTATGATCCCATTAAAAAGAATTGTCTTTAAGGCAGAACTTTCCTGAGACGTTCGAAAAAATAATGGCTATTCGTATCGGCATTGTAAAATCGAAGGCTGTTATCAAAACTTTATTCCTCACCTAAAAAAAACAAACAATGAAAAAGATCATTTTTTTAGTAATGGTGGCATTATTCAGCATTTCCATGCAATCAATGGCCGCGACCGCTCCAAGCATAATAAATAAGTCGCTTTGCAGCGTTACCGTCCGATTAGTATGTTATAATCCGACGAGCTGTACTGCCGTAAGCGCTCCATGCGCACCTGTAACGGTCCTGCCCAATGGAACAGCACCTTTGCCCACCTGCTCATGCAGCCCCTATCTTACAGCCTACGAAATATGTTGGGTTCCTTGCCCCGGTATCTGCGTTATCATAGGTAATGTTACTGGTCCATACCCATGTGCTTCTGCTCCACAAGGGCCCGTAGCGCTTGGTACCTGCCTCAAATGTGGTGCGGCCAAGGTATTCTGGGATGCCGGCAATCTCATAATCGAATAAGAGCATCAATTGAATTGCATTTCGAACAATCTTTAACTTAAGTCTTAAAACATGAAAAAACTTATCATCCTGTTGGTGCTTTGCACGGCATTCATTAAAGCTGAGGCTACCCCTACATTAGAAGTCGTTAATTATACGGACTGCCCAGTAACTATAACCCTTTTTTCGTTTAATCCTGCTACCTGTCTTCCTTTATATACAGAAACACCCGTTGTTATAGCGGCGCATTCTCTTTCTAATATACCAATACCCTCAGGGCCAGCATATGCTGCTAATGCCTACTTTACTAATTGTCCTTCAGCAGGCGTTAATACATCTTATAATACTTCATGTTCTCCCGTGACTTCGAGCGCCTATTTACCTAACTGTACAACATGCATTCACCAGGAAATAGTGTGGGCCTCGAATGTCCACATAGAGATCCACCCTTAAAATAATAACTTGGTACCCAAGAAGGGAAAAGAAAAAAGCGAAGGAGTTGCCTTCGCTTTTTTCTTTTGCGCCCAGAACAGACACTAACTATCTATGATCACTTGGTTGTAAAAAAGTCTGGTAAAATCCCGTCAGAAAACAGCATTAATTGCTTGTTTGTTTACTAAATTCCGTTATCTCTTTTATAAATATCCCCACGTTCAAAACGTAGGGATATTTTTTTTGAATAACTATTGCGAATTATCCAATAACAAGATCTGCTCCACCGAGTGGAGGATAAATCCAATGTACTTTTACTCCAACAGTAGAAGAGGAACAACCGCTACAAGCAGGCAGGTATACCGGACCAGCGGGATATTGAGTGCAGGGGTATGGGCCAGCGCTGTTGCCGATAGAGACACATGGCACGACCGCGCAGGCGACATCTGACCAGCAAACTTCATATCCTAATAATTGAGTAGTGCCGGTTGGTATACATTCGGGAAGTGTCGCTGTACTACTAGGAGCTACAGTGACACTCATGCAGGTAACAGAGACAGTGCATGTCGAAGTATTATAAAGGACAGCAGTAACTCTAACAGAGCAACTCGCGTTGTTGATAACATCGCGAGCCATTGCTTGTTGCGCCAAACCTATTAGCGCAACTAATGTTGCGAAAAGAAACTTTTTCATGAGTTTTTGATTTTTAGTGAATGAATAAAATTTATATAAGGCCTTATGGCGCAAACATATGGTAAATAACAATCATGCAGCACCGCTAATAAACGGAATTTTATACCATAATAAACGGTGTACTTTTCCCATAAAAAGCAGGCAAAAAGCGTTTCATTTTATTTTTAAGGACAACTCAACCAATGAAATCCAAGGGGCATATTTCTTTGCAGAGTTTTTGTCTTTTCTATGATGTTTGAAGTTCTATATATTATCAATCTTACAATGTCAGTATTATTGATGGCATATTTTTATTAAACGCTTTTTTAATAAAAGCACATACTATGCACCAACGTTCCCTTTTGACAATTATAATTCTATTGTTATCGTCCTCGTCAGTATTTGCACAAACGGTAGACTCATTGGGAAAAAAACTTGATAGCCTGCACCGAGTGCAGCAAAAGCCGGAAGAAAAACCACAGATAGACGTAAATAAGACCGACTATACCGCGCGTACAAATATTACATTCAAAGGTTACTTCATTCTGCTGGGTACCGACTTGGAGCAGGAAGCTACAGCGCCGCTTCATGCATCTAAAAAAACATGGATACAGGCAGGAGAATGGGCAGCCCTGGAAGGCGGCTTATTCTTTGCAGACAAGGCTATCCAAAAGAATAGCCAGATATTTATGATGCATAATCCTGCTTTCAAAAATACCAGCCAGTATATTACTAATTTCGGAGCTTCTTACGAGGTATATACCCTTGCAGCATTTGGAGCTTATGGTGTAGTGTTCAAAAGTAATAAAGTAAAAACTACTACGCTATTGGCAACGCAATCTTACATAGCAGCAGGAGCCATGTCGTGGGTGGTAAAGTTTGTTGCAGGCAGGCGGCGACCCAACTCATTTACTCCCAACAATGAAAATAATGCTATTTTCCTAGGACCTGGATTATCATCACGCAATAATTCCCTAAATAGCTCATTTCCTTCCGGACATACTACGGCTGCTTTTTCAGCAGCTACCGTTTTTGCTGAAGAATATAAGGACGAGATACTAATACCGGTAATTGCCTACTCAGCCGCAACGCTTGTAGGGCTTAGCCGTATTACACAGAACGCCCATTGGGCAACTGATGTGTTCGCAGGTGCTGCTCTTGGATATGTGACGGGGAGACAGGTAGTATTTAATTATCACCGTTATTCCCGACTGCAAATGCAAGGAGCAAAGAAGAAGAAGGTAACCATGTTCTTTGACCTGCAATATGATAACGGTGTTATTATGCCCAACTTGGTGTGCAAATTCTGATATGTAGTTAAGCAATCAATGGACTGAACTACTATCAGCATACCATAGGCATTAAAGTATCTCTATGAATACCTACAAAATCTAAATAGCAAAACGAATAATATCCTCCTCACGATCAGATATTTTCTTTATTTCTTATTATTTCTCTTTCTTGAATGGTCTTTTAGGAATAGATACCAGTTTTTACAACTTATAGGTAAAGTAAAAACCCATGCCCAATCCGCTTCTCCCGTTAAACAAGTCAGGCGATAAGGACCATTTTTGTTTTTTATAGTCCTTATTTTTATGCACCATGGGCACACCTAGCCCGCAAACTGTGCCTACAGCCATTCCTACCAATATATCGGAAGTGAAATGTTTCCCTGCATAAAGGCGCATATATGCCATACCCAGCGTTAAGGCTGCCGACGAGCCGTATAATACCCACCTGACCTTTGAATGTGGATGATAGTCGTTATACACCTTTGATACAAACAGAGTGGACAGCGCCACAACGGCTACATGACCCGCAAAAAAGGAATTTCTAAAATTGCCATTGGTGCGATAGCTGAGTGGAAGATTGGCATCATAAACATCTGGCCTGAACCTATTGCCAAAGTATACTGCGCTCGTATATAAGATGCCCTCGAAAGAAAACGCTTCCAGGTACATAATCCCTATTCGTCCTTTATCGGGCGCAATCTGCTTATCTGCCAATAAAATAATTGGCAGAGGCATTACAGCATAGAATGGATAATAGCTGGCTTTGTCCAAGTTGGCATCATGCCATCCGGCGGTCCACCTGTCAATTTCAGGTACATCGTTTTTGTTCAAGCTTTCAATGGTGGCGACGGAGGTATTTTTTTTACTATAAATAATTGGAAGCATATATACAGCAGTACCACCAAGAACAGCGGTTATTGGTACATCTATACCGTATTTTATATTGTACACATGCTCTTTGGGCATTTCTTCAGCAACAATCGCATGCTCATTTTCTTCGAATTGGAGTTTTCTGGTAGATGAAAGCTCTCTGGCAGAATCCTCCTGCGCAAAACCGATGTGCGAAAAACAAATGGCTAAAAGTAGAATTTTTATGTGTCTCATAGTAGGCATATTTGTTATATTATATACAACATTATCATGCCTATAAGAAATATGCCCTGCTGCTGTAATGTATCTCGCAATGCAATTATTAACTCACGGCATAAGTTTTATATAATTCAAAAATAAACGTATGAAAGCTACTTATCAGGCCGTGTTGTTATCTGGAATATTTGTTGTTATAACCTTTTGTAGCTATGCACAGGCTGTAGATACCAGCACGTTTTATCCGAAAAATCCCATTGCCACATCGAGTGCTAGTATTATGTTACAGGGGAAAGACTCTATGCACAAACATCTGTACCGGATGAACTATGCAGTAAGTATTCCTTTCTGTATAGTGGCTACGGCAGCAGATATCTATGCTATTCCGTATGTAATAAAAGCCAAGAAAACTATCACTGACCAAGAACTGGCAGGCCTGAATCCAAACATTATGACTGGCTTAGACCATTATGCCTTGACGTTAGACCCATCCCAAAGGCAAACTTTTATGAAGGCATCTGATTATACTTTGCCCTTGTTAATCATTACACCTGGCATCCTTGCCTTCGATAAGCGTATAAACAGAGACTGGTTCAGGCTGCTAATTATGTATTATGAAATGCACTGTTTAACCTTCAGTATTTATAACTATAGCTGGTTTGGACCTGCGTTCCAGAACAAATACAGGCCTGTTACTTATTACACTCAGCTACCTGTTTCTGAGCGCAACCCGGGCAATAATCGTAATTCCATGTACAGTGGCCATGAAGCTACAGCCATAGCCTCCACATTCTTCCTGGTGAAATTATATAGCGATTACCACCCCGAGATTGGCAATAAAAAGTATCTGCTATACGTATTAGCCACCATACCGCCATTGGTAGAAGGCTATATGCGGGTAAGGGCACTGGAACATTTCCCTTCAGATGTGCTTGTTGGCCTTGCTATAGGCGGCGCATGCGGCGTGCTGGTGCCTGAAGTACACCGGTTCAAGAATCACAAGGTCCAGTTTAATATAAGCTCGAATCCATTTAATGGTGGTGGGGCTGGATTAGGAATGACCTGGCATATTGATCAAAAACAGCTTTAGATATTCAGCGCGTACAACTCTATACGCTCACTTTTACCTTTAAGATCAACTGCTCCGATACTCTCATGTACCAGATTGGATTCCATACCATCGATAAAATCTTTTGATGCGAGATAATCATGGTTTAATTCGGTACATGCGGTGCGGATGCGCGCAGCAGTGTTCATGATATCGCCACCCATGGCAACATCTTTTTTAATAATGCCTATTTCTCCCACTGTTATCTCACCGGTATGAATACCTGCTTTAAACGCAGGAACGATACCATATTTTTTAAGAAAATACCGATTGTTCCTTTTTATAAGGTGAGCGGCAAGCATGAGGGCATTAATACAGTTTGTCCGGTTTTCCTGACTATATTTCCATGAAACCACAATTTCATCTCCTACATATTGGTATATACGACCGTGATACTCCAGCAATGATATAGAAACGTAGTATATAAAATCCCGGATAAAACTGAAATATTTCTGACTGTCAAGCTTTTCGGCAATTGGGGTAGAGTCTTTCAGATCCAGAAACATCACAATACGCTTTTGTGACTTTGGGCGAATGTACCTGCCGATCATAATATCCCAGAAAACACCGGGAGAATATTTCTCGTAAAAGTCTATAGCCAACTGTGTAAAAAGAAATAATATAACCCATCCGATACTGTGATGTATGAGCCAGAGAAATGAATTAGCCATGCCGAAAAAATTTTCTATGCTATGTAAAAAAGAATAATGCAGGCTAAATGCCGAGTAAGTGAAATGTAAAAGAAAGTTCAAAAACAGGGATGCCACAAGCAAGATGCATGTTTTCATAAAAATGCTTATCAGCAAAGAATTATCACGAAACACCTGGCGCAATTTAAAGATGAGTACATATCCCATGAGGCTACTCATGACAAATACGATGGAGCTGCGCAACAAAAGAGCGCGGACCGTATGAAAGACCAGTTGCTCATCATTACCACCAAGAGACCGAAAAACGCGAAGCCAGGTATAGTCAATGAGTGTCCAGCTGACAGCTATAAACATAACCCATTGGAATTGGTATCTCCTGAGATAGGAAACCCCGGATTTTATGAAGCCAGAAAACCTCATAGCTTTTCTTTCAGATAAGTATAAATAGATAACTGGGCATTATGCGTTACTTGCGGGGTAACGGATTCTGCCACAGGCTTGTCTTGCCATAAATCCTCGCTTTCAGCCCACTGCAGGTCAAAATATCTCAACAATTCATCCCTGCACCCGGCATCTGTTACCGCAGTGCATACTTCCATGCGATGATACAGATTTCTCGTCATCCAGTCAGAAGAGCCCATTACAATAGTCGCTTCGCTATCTTCTCCAAATATGAACAACCTACTATGTTCCAGGTAACGGCCTACCAACCGCTTCACATGTATATTATCGCTTAGCCCTTTCACCCGGGGTACCAGGCAGCAAATACTGCGTACTATCAAGCGTATTTCAACGCCTTCTTTGTGCGCACTGTACAGTGCATCAATTATACCCGGCTCTTCCAGGCTGTTTACTTTTATGCGTATTAGACCTTTGCCTTTTTCTCTTGCGTTCTTTACTTCATGATCTATCAATTGCGTAAACTTGTCCACCATATTGAACGGCGCTACCCAAAGCTGTTTAAATACAGGTATATTATCATCACCGGGCATCTCTCTCCGTTCAAGAAAATTAAACAACAGCAATAGCTCTGCATTTATTCCTGCATCGATTGTAAGCAATGTATGGTCCGTATAAAAATGAGCTGTCTGCTCGTTAAAATTGCCCGTGCTTATAAGTGCATAAGATTGGGTTGTGTGTTCCCCACCCTTTGTCACCAATGCGATCTTACAATGAACTTTAATACCGGGAATACTGTAGACGATCTTTACGCCGGCACTCTTCATTTTTTTACTCCAGTTGATATTGTTAGCTTCATCGAATCTCGCTTTCAGCTCTACAAAAGCCGTTACCTTCTTCCCATTACGGGCAGCGCTAATGAGGGCATTGGCAATAAGTGAATCTGCTGCTACACGGTACAATGCTATATAGATCTCTTTTACGTCAGGGTCAATAGCTGCTTGATTAAAAAATGACAGAATATAGTTGTATGAATGATATGGGAAATGCAGCAGTATGTCTCTCTTTTCCATGGTTTTAAAAATATCCCCGACGTCTGACAGCAACACGGGTGATAATGGCTTCCATACGTTATAATTCAGCTTTTTGTCGAATTCCGGAAGCTCTGCCAGATCTTTTAGGTTCAGATACCTGCTATCTTCGAAGATACTATCATAGTTTACGTGAAAGACCGAGGCAAGATAAAGCTGCATATTGCGAGGCATGCCTTTTTCATACATAAAACGAGATGGAGTGCCGTGCTTCCGCTTATGAAGCTGCTTTTCAATTTTTTTTAAAATATTGCCCCGATAATCATCCTCAATATCCAATTCGGCATTCCTGTTAAACTTTATCTCATATACTCCTTCTATATCAAAGCCCGGGAAAATATATTGTACATTGTTTCTGATGACATCATCTATGAATATTATATAGTTCTTATTATTCAGGGGAGCCAGAATAAAAAAGCAACCCAGGTTGTCTGATGGCACCCTGATAATGGCATGCTGTATTTCTTCAGCTCCTTTCTTCTGTAGCGAGACGATCATATAAGGCTTGTTGGCTTCCGGCTCAAAGCTATGTGGCATATCTACACTTAAAAATACCGGCTGAACAAAAGATAATACCCTCGACAAGAATAACTCATGTACTTCTGCTATATGTTCCTTTTCCACCGATTGTTTATAATACAGAATAACACCATTCTCGGCAAGAGCAGGAATAACCAAGTGCTCCAATATGTGTTCAAAATCTTTTAGTTGCCGTTCTATCTCCGATTGTATCTTTTCCAAAAGATGTTCCGGCATTTCATTTTCTATTTTTCGCTGCGTTTTCAACTTCAGATTGGATATTGCCATTATCACCGGGTAACGTACACTAAAAAACTCATCCAGATTAGAAGAAAAAATGGACAGAAACTTAATGCGTTCATATAACGGCACATCGTCTTTAGCCGCTTCACAAAGCACACGATAGTTAAAATCAAGCCAGCTAAGATCCCTATTGTAATACATGTTTGTTTTTATAACGGTGAACTGGTAGAATTAGTTATGATCGCCGGATTCTTTCCGGAACTATAAATATTAAAAAGTACAGCAATAAAAAAGGCCAATACTGATACGATAAGGCTTACCATAAATACAGTGTATGCAAGACGTATCAGCTTATATTTTTTCCCTAATACTACGCCTATCTGGTGAATATCTTTGATGAGGGCACTATACATATATTCTGTATCATTCATCATTACAGACATAGCCCATTGATACTCTTCCAGGGTAGATCTATAAAAGTTCCCGAAAAAAAGAAGATTGGTTTTTTTAGCCAATATATCTTCTCGCGAGAATACACCTTCGGTTATTTTAGGACGTGTGGCCATTATTGCAATGATAATTGTGGTCATTGAAGAGCCGATGAAAATAATGGCCGGAACTGTGAGATATGGAAAATCCGGCAGTTTGTCGACAAGAACGGATATCAGAACG
>DATNFP010000083.1:0-3358 GCA_035606335.1 Flavipsychrobacter sp.
AAAATGCTGTTACATTTAGTAATACCAAACCGGCATCAGATGGCACGATAAGCTTTACAATGGCTAAAGTTGGCACAGCACCTGTTGGGTATTTAAATGCAATTGTTATATCATCAGTTTATGACGATGGAACAGTACCACTGGCTCCCACCTCGCTTACTGCTCAAAATACACACGGTGTGCAGTTGTCGTGGAATGACGTAGCATACAATGCTCTTGGCTATCAGGTTTATCGTTCTCTATCAGCAAGCGGTCCGTTTAGTATTATTGGAACTACTGCAGCTAATGCCACAAGCTATACTGATAGCAGTATGGCTGGAAATACAGAATATTTCTATGAGGTGAACGCATACAATTCACATGGCAATTCAGGTTATTCTAACCTGGATAGCATTACTACAAATGATAGGGTACCCAGTATCAGCCCGATTAGCACCGTTGTAGTGAAAAATAATCAGCAAGCTTCTGTTAATATCGTTGCAATTGACGATAGTACCGATCAAATTACTCTTACTGCTACCGGGTTGCCATCATTTGCTACTTTGGTAGACAGTGGTAATGGGAAAGGAACAATACTTGTTACACCAACATTGAATAATGTTGGATACTATCCTGGCATTACTGTCACAGCTACAGACAAAAGTGATTCAAGCAGGTCGACAAGCTTCGATATCTCAGTTACAGATAAAGATGTGACATCTGTTTATCTTAATTTTTCAGATGGCACTATGGCCGGAAAGCCCTGGAACAACTTAGCAGGATGGCCGTTCGCAGGTACTAATTTCACAAACCTGCTGGACGATGGCAATAGCTCCTCCAGTATATCCATTACATTCAAAAACGGCTTCCAGGGAGTCGTCGCATCAGGTATGCGCCCGCGCAATGGTCAGGCTATATACCCCGAAGCGGTTATGCGTCCTGGAGAGTTTGAGGGAACTACCAATGCAGATACTATATTAGTATCCGGCTTGTCAAAAAATAAAAAATACAACTTCGTATTTTTTAATAGCCATGATGATGGATTAAATGGCCTCACAAATTTCACTATACGAAATCAAACCGTATCATGTAATGCCTCATATAATATTAATAAAACAGTTGCGATAAATGGTATTAGCGCTGACACCAGCGGAAAAGTATACATTAGTATTACTAAAGGAACGGGAGCCGACTATGCTTTTATCAGTTCACTGATCATACAGAGTTATGATAGTTCTTTAAGTCTCCTTAGTCCCACAGATCTCAGGGTAATCGATACAAAGCGTAGCTATGTGTCATTACAATGGCAGGATAGAGCCAGCAACGAAGCCGGCTATGAAATATGGAGAGCTAATGATAGCACTAATGTGTACTCATTACTTACAACTATTGCTGCGGGCAGTACTTCATACAAAGATTCAAATGTCAATCCGAACAAAACATATTATTATATTGTAAGGGCTTTTAAGGATACTGCTACACATTCCAATTTTAGCAATGCGGTTACTGCTAATACACTTGCCTACGCTGTTTATATTAATTACACAAGCGTGGATAATGCTCCGGTACTGTGGAATAATCTGGATTTAATTCCTCAGCCAAATGCTATTTGGAACAACTTTACCGATGATCAAAATGTGCCTACATCCATCGGGATGACTTTAACAAATACCTGGGGTGGCTTGTACGGCGCAGGTATGAATACCGGTAACAATTCAGGAATATATCCTGATAGTGTGTTGATGGACGCATATGGCCTTTTCCCTGGTCAGATCGGAACTTTTACTATATCAGGGCTAGACATGGCAATGAAGTACAATCTTACTTTCATGGCCAGCTCACAGGCTTATGGCGATGTAAACTCAGCCTTTATTATTAATAATAGCAGTACGGATCTCTCGGTTGCTCCTCTGTTAAACGCATCCTTAAATACTAAAGGCTCGTTAACGCTGTATAATATTGCCCCGGACAGTAATGGCAATATTAATATTGCAGTGATGCCAGGCACTCTAACTTCTCAATTCGGACTAATCAACGCATTAGTAGTACAGGGATATAATCCCTCTACCTCTACTGTGACGCCCGTTCCGCCTGCTTCCAAATCAAAATCGATCTATAAAAACACACTTTCAAGTCCTGAGCTGATTGTAAATAACGAAGGCTCTATAAGCGCGTATCCTAATCCCTTTACCCAATATTTTACATTGTCAATTCAAAACAACGAAAAGCAGAATGAAAAAGTAAAGCTGGCGATCTATGATGTTACAGGACGCCTTGTTTATAAAAACGAATATGACAATATACAAGTTGGAACAAACGCAATAAGGATCAACGCTGATCATAATTTATCAAAAGAAGGATTATACATAGTTAAACTATCATTTGCTAACAATCAAAACACTTCAGTTATAAAGCTTATAAAAGAATAAACGAAAACAAACAATTATTATACTACCTGAATTTTTAAACAATGGATTTCATTTATCTTTTCAAAGTTCTGCTAAAGCGGAAATGGATTATAATTGGCTCGGCCATTATAGCCACCGTGGTCGCATACCTGCTTACCAGAAATGAGGCAAAATTATATAGTTCATCGGCACAGGTTTCAACTGGTTTTACCGTCAGTGATGAAATAAAGGTATCAAACAACACCTTCAATTTCTTTGAAGCAGATACTAAATTCAACAACGCGCTTGTAACATTTACATCACCAACGGTTATAAGCCTGTTGTCCTATACGTTGATTTTACATGACCTGGAAAGCCCTAAACCTTTCCGTTATCTAACACAACAGCAAAAGAACTCGGACCTGTATCAACAGGTTGATCGCAACGAGGCCATTCAGGTGTTCAAAGACAAACTGGAAACCATGAGCGTTCTTACTTCATTTAAACCTGAAGAAAGGAAATTGCTTGAGTTCTTAAAGCTATACCAATACGATTATAACTCCATCTCAAAGTATCTTGATGTTAATCGCCTGCAACGTACAGACTATATCGAAATAGACTACAAATCGGAAAATCCCGAATTGTCCGCATTTGTAGTAAATAATCTCTACCAGGATTTTTTAAGGTATTATAAAACCATACGAAGTGAGAAATCTACAGAGTCGATCGATACCCTGAGAAGCTTAATGGAAAAGAAAAAGCAGGAATTAGATGCGAAAAATGATGCACTTCGCGCGCAAGGGCTTGTAAATGTAGACATCGAAAGCACCAGCGAATTGGATCTGATCAAGGAACTTGAAACTAACCTGGAAGAAGCAAAAGGAAGAAGAACTGATATATTTTATTCTTTACAGAAAGTCAATCAAAAATTAGCAGCGTTCAGTAATCAGAAATCAGAAAGTGATAATGATGAATTGGTAACAATGAGAAAA
>DATNFP010000084.1:0-3355 GCA_035606335.1 Flavipsychrobacter sp.
TATTGGGATTCGCATCATGATTAACGAAACGTGCGTTATCAATACAAAGATACCACATCCCACCATGCTCCTGGAAACCGTAATTGCGGATAAATGCCTTTGCCATTTCCGTATAGGCTTCGAATTCGTCAATCGAAATCAACTTATCAAATGTAGTGTCCCGAACCCAATAGGCGACGCCCCTTGGAATAAGAGATGTAGTAAATAAACCGATTCCTTTACCTTCGGCCATTGACAAATATGTTTCAACTATCAGCATTAGAAATATTGGAGAACAGGCAGATCGTGTTGGAAGAAAATTTTCTTAGAAAAGGAACATGACGACAGAACACATCTAACTTTCCAAGTCTTGCTGCAAAGCGCTCACTTTTAAAAAGACGGTACGCAAACGGCGACAAAATGTGGCAACGGCTATAGTCAGATTGCCTAAGGTTATACAATGAAGCAAGCTCCAAAATATACCTTTCAGAAAAAAACCATACTTTTTCCGGCTGTCCATTATAAAATGAATCAATGACGACCGCTTTTTGGTTAAAAGACCGCTTGCCCAAAAGTTCAAGAGTAAAACTGTTTTCAAATTCCAGAATCAGCTTCCCCGCGGATTTTAATAATCGACTGAATTCTTTTATTACAAGCAAAGGATCACAATAATTGATGACGCTTCCTACACAAATGATAAGGTCGAATTGCTCGCCTGGCAGAGGTATATTCTGAACATCTGCGACAAGAGAATTAGCAAGTTTATTTAGTCTTTTGGCGGCAATATCGATATGAATAATGTTTCTCTCGTCTAATCCATAGCTGTACCCTGCTGACCCCGCATTAAGTATTTTCCAATCTTCGAGATTCCGATTCTTTAAAGTCTTTGCAATAAAAGTATCGATCATGGCTTTTGTATGCATGTGCCACTTGTCTTTTACATGCCAAATAATATCAAGGTCATTGTATTTTTCAGCAACAGCTTCCAGCGAGATTTCTTTCATTGATAATGTTCAGTTATCCTTTATTAATTAAAGCTAATATATAAATTCGCAATTAGACATTATGGTATTGAATAATAAGAAAAACTCTTTTTACTTCAAATAAGAAATACGAGATATTCTATATTTATCAAACTAATTTTAATAAATAGCTATGGCTGATTGGTTTATATGTAATTCTAAGGAATTACAAAGTTTAACAATTGCGTTTGCAGCAATAGTTGGTGGTCTTTGGGTCTTGTACAGGTTTATTATGGAAAGGACCAATGCTACAGCTATGCAAATAAATGTAGAAATCTGCCCCTCAGAAAAAAATATAGAGCCATTAACACTTGTCAAAGTTCAATTATCGAATATTGGCAAGCGCATATTAAAAGCTAAAATAAAGAGAAAAAAAGACGTATTTACATACATAGATAATCAAGATTCACTGCTTTACAGTGCGTCATTGCAGATAAAAAAAATTTGCTGGACAGCCGAGATTAAACCTGAAATGATTAGCTGGCATAATTCAAAAATGTTGGAGAAAGTTGAGAATCTTGAAGAGATAAATTTGTTAGATGGATATGTCTCAAAAAATGGCCTTTATACAGAATTCTGGCTAGAACCGAGCGAAGCCATTGATCTTTTGTGTCCATTAATTCTTACCCCCGGAGGTTACTTGATTAAAGCAATTTTTGTTGGAAATAAAAGGGATGCTGACTATTGGAGTCAAATTATATATTATAAAAAGTAGGTTTTGCTCATTTTTCTTTATTAAGCACTGAATAATGACAGCGATGGTTATTTCATATATTATTAACTTCACAAGTCTATTTCTGTTATGGACATTTATAGTATATCTCCTTCATAGGTTATCACATTTTAAACACAAGCTTAATTTCCTTTATTTCATCCACAGATATCATCACCGGGTAGATTATAACATCGAAAGAATAAGAAAATTCGATTGGAGATATCTGCTGTTCTATTTTGGAGGTTTTTATGAAAGTTTAGATGTTGTATGTACTATGACTTTACCCGCTTTGGTCTTATATCTTATTTTTCCTATATACGGAGGGTACCTTTTGACGTTCCACTATTTATATGAGGTTTTTTTAAGTGAAGGTCAATTGGATCATAATCCAACAATTACCGGCGCCGTAACCAATTATTTCTCTTGGGGGAAATATCATCTTAAACACCACAAGGATGTGCGATGCAATTACTCCTTAATCGTCCCCTTCTGGGATTTTATTTTTGGCACTCAAAAGAGCTAAAACATTCTTAAATAGGGAGTAAGTATCAATATAATATATAGCCACTCAAACAAGGCTACTTCTATTTTTCTTTCGACATATAGTTTTGATGCTATTATTCATTATAGTTTTAATCCTGTTCGTTATTATAGTTTTGATACAGTTGCTTATTATAGTTTTAATACGTACCTTTATTATAGTTTTAATGATGAACGTTTCGGCATATTCACTATCAAATTAATCAATGGCAACACCGGCAGAAAAATTAGCAGTGGCTTTAGCAGCACTGCAAACGTTACAGCAACGGGGTTTGGCAGCAATTCATACGGATGAGCTAAGTGTTCAAAACCGTGTGCTGTTAACAAAGCAGGGGTTCCTGAGAGAGGTCGTACGGGGATGGTATATTCCGGTCCGGCCGGATGAGCGTCCGGGCGACAGCACTTCCTGGTATGCAAACTATTGGGACTTCTGCGCACGCTATCTCGAGAGCCGGTATGGGGATCAATGGCTTGTTAATGCAGATCACTCGCTGCAATGGCATGCGGGTAATCATGCTGTGCCTGCACAATTGATGATCAAAGCACCTGTTGCCACGAATTTTAACACTAACTTACTGCATCACACTTCCTTATTTCATTTGCAGGGCAGTTTGCCGCCGGACGAGCAGCGCATGGATATTAACGGCATACGAATGTTTACGCTGCCCGCAGCGCTGGTCTATTGTTCGCAAAGTATTTATACCCAGGCCGAAACAGATGCCAGGACCGCGCTGGCGCTGATCAGGAATGCTGCGGACGTGTTGGGTATCCTGCTGGAGGGCGGGCACAGTACCATCGCCGGAAGACTGGCCGGCGCTTTCCGGAATATGGGCCGGGAAAGGATAGCTGATGACATTACAGCAGCTATGCGCACCGCTGGTTATGAGATACGTGAAACGGATCCGTTTGATACTCTACTGGCAGCAGAACTTTCCTTTAGAGACCGTTCGCCCTATGCCAACCGGATCAGGTTGCTCTGGCAGCAAATGCGCGCACAGGTATTGCGCGTTTTCCCGGCGGCACCGGGTATAGCGGCCGATAAAGCCGCTTACCTGAAAAGCATCGAAGATGCTTATGTGATGGACGCTTACCACTCTTT
>DATNFP010000085.1:0-17556 GCA_035606335.1 Flavipsychrobacter sp.
TTGATAAAAATATTTGACAGACTTTGCCCTTTTATAGGCAAAGTCTTTTTATTTTTAGATACATGGGTCCAGCAGTTCTACTTTCTATTGTTCTAGTTTATTTCGCAATGTTGCTGGGCATTGCATTTTACACCTCACGTCATTCCAATAATGAATCCTTTTTTATAGGCAACCGTAACAGCAAATGGTACATAGTTGCGTTTGGTATGATCGGTACCTCCCTTTCAGGGATGACATTTATTTCTGTACCAGGAACAGTGGGCATGACAGGATTTGATTATTTCCAGGTAGTTATTGGTTATTGGTTAGGTTATTTTGCCGTTGCATTTATTTTGCTGCCGCTCTACTATAAGCTGAAGTTAACATCCATCTATACTTATCTCGATAAGCGTTTGGGTCCTACGGCTTATAAAACAGGTGCATTGTTTTTTATTCTGTCGCGTACACTTGGCGCTACTTTACGTCTTTACCTTGTTATCAAAGTGCTCGAATTGTTTGTTTTGAAAGACATGGGTATTTCTTTCGACTTAACAGCAATAGTCATACTCGGTCTCATATTGCTTTACACATTTAGGGGAGGCGTAAAAACGATCGTATGGACAGACACTTTGCAGACCACATTTATGCTTGGCGCATTGGTGATATGTGTTATCTACATTATGCACTCATTAAATCTTGATTTAGGTGGCACATGGCACGCAATGCAGCAGAAAGGATATACAAAAATGGTAGACGCAAATCCGCTGCATGCTAATTATTTTTTAAAGCAGATAATCGGGGGGGCTTTTATTACTATCGGAATGACGGGATTGGATCAGGAGATGATGCAAAAAAATATAAGCGTAAGTAATCTTAGGGACTCAAAGAAAAATATGATTAGCTTTTGTTTTGTAATGGTAGTGGCTAATTTTATTTTCCTGTTATTAGGTGGCTTGCTTTATTTGTATGCAAACGCTAAGGGAATAAAAGCAACCGGTGACGATTTATTCCCCACCATTGCGATAAAAAGTAGCCTGCCTTTTTACATCACAGTTTGTTTTATCATCGGTTTGATATCTGCGGTATTTCCAAGTGCAGACGGAGCACTCACAGCATTAACATCGTCATTTTGTATAGATATATTGGGACTAAAAAATAAACAAAGGACTGAGAAACAGAAAATGCGCACACGCCTTGCAGTGCACAATGTATTTGCATTAATATTTCTTATTTGTGTTTTCTTTTTTAGGAGAATAGACAATGGTTCACTTATTAAAACATTGCTCGTAGTAGCTGGTTATACGTATGGTCCATTATTGGCATTATTTGCATTTGGTATATTTACCAAGCGTACACCCAGAAATGAGCTGATACCGTTAATATGTCTTATTTCACCCATACTGTGTTACATATTGAAGCAATACGATAAACAATGGCTTGGCGGTTATCAGATAGGTTATGAATTACTAATAATAAATGCGCTCATCGCTTATTTACTTTTAATTTTGTGTTCCAAAAAAGGAAGTGCTGTTGCATCACCTCAAATAGAAAATGAAAGAACTGACGAAAATAAAGCTGCGCGATTGGACGGAAACGAAAGCACACTCCAGTTGGCAGATATTTAAAATAATGGCCGAATTTGTACAGGGTTTTGAAGATCTGGCGAAGATAGGCCCCTGTATATCCATTTTTGGTTCTGCCCGTACTCAGCCCGGACACAAGTACTACGAATTAGCTGTAGAAATATCAAGACGATTGGCAGAGGAAGGATTTGGCATTATTACAGGTGGTGGGCCTGGTATTATGGAGGCTGCAAACAAAGGCGCCAGCACAGCTTCCGGGAGATCCGTAGGATTGAATATTGAATTGCCGTTCGAGCAAAGCTCTAATCCATTTATAGATACAGACAAATCACTCAATTTTGATTACTTCTTTGTAAGAAAAGTAATGTTTACTAAATATTCTCAGGGCTTTATCATGATGCCGGGAGGATGGGGCACAATGGACGAGTTTTTTGAAGTAGCTACATTGATACAAACACGTAAGTTTACCACTACACCAATGATATGCATCGGTTCGGTTTATTGGAATGGATTATTTAACTGGATGAGAGAAACAATGCAAGAGGCAGAAGGTAATATAAGTCCGGGAGATCTTGAGATGATAAAGATATTTGATACTGCGGATGAAGTGGTAGCATATATACAGGAGTTTTATACTCATAATAAGTTACAACCAAATTTCTAATCCATGACTCAGCTTTTGATTCCTAAATTATTGGATGACTATGCACGTAAATATACCACTGCAGAAAATCCTGCTTTGGCTACTTTGAATAGGGAAACATATCTAAAAATACCTGTCCCTGAAATGCTTTCCGGTCATGTGCAGGGAACCATATTGCAGATGATTAGCCATATGATAAAGCCAAAAAATATTTTGGAGGTTGGTACATACACCGGCTATTCCGCAATTTGTCTTGCGCAAGGTTTGCAGGATGGCGGTCATCTGCATACAATAGATATAAATGAAGAACTCGAAGAGATGGCTTTTTCCTATATTTGCAAAGCGGGATTACAGGATAACATCATACAGCATATAGGGAATGCCGCAGACATAATCCCGGCTCTTAACGAAACTTTTGACCTTGTGTTTATCGATGCTGACAAACCGGGTTATCACCTATACTACGACCTTGTTTTTGACAAAGTTCCAATTGGAGGTTTCATACTTGCTGATAATGTACTGTTTGATGGCGAGGTTGTAATGCCACAGGAAGAACAAAGTAAAAACGCGCGTTCAATAAGTGAGTTTAATGAGAAAGTGAGAAAAGATAAAAGGATAGAGCATGTACTGTTGCCTGTTCGCGATGGTATTATGATAATAAGAAAAGTAGCTGATTAAAATAATTACAATTAATAATTACAGTTATGCAAAAGTGGTTAGTTGCATGTATTTCCATATTGTTTTGTGTGTCTTTCAAACTTGGTGCGCAAGATACTTATGCCGATAAAGTGAATAAGTATATCTCCCAATATAAAAAGCTGGCAATAGCCGAACAAGGGCGAAGTGGAATACCGGCAGCAGTTACTTTAGGCCAAGGGATCCTTGAAACCCAGGCTGGTTGCAGCGAATTGGTAACAGGTGCATGTAATCACTTTGGGATCAAATGTAAAAGCAATTGGACAGGCCAAACATATAGCTATACCGACGATGCCCCCAACGAATGCTTTAGAAAATATAAATGCGCTGAAGATTCTTACAAAGACCACTCTGATTATTTAAAAGGTTCGCCACGTTACGCATCTTTGTTCCAGTTATCTCCTACCGATTATGCAGCATGGGCAACAGGATTAAAAAGATGTGGTTATGCTACCAACCCGCATTATGCAAAACAGCTTATTGATATCATCGAGAATTTTCACTTGCAGCAATACACTTACGCTGCACTAAACGGCACCATAACTGATACTCCTGATAATGTACTAGCAAATAATACAGCCGCACAGCAAAACGCTATTTCGTCAACTACACCTGCAAATACAGAACCCGCAGCTGCAACTACTGTTAATAATCAACAACAGGACACCCATCCTATTGTTCTTAATAGCCCAGGCCCGGGCAGCGATGTAATGACAGTAAATGGTTTAAAAGCTATTCATGCATTTAAAGGTGATATGCTTTTAAAGTATGCAGTGAAATACAACATCCGTTACGAGAAATTATTGGAATATAACGATTTACCTGATGCTCCTCTCACAGAAAATACGATCATCTATCTTGAAAAGAAAAAGACCCGTGGAACAGACGAAACTTATGTGGTAAAACCAGGCGAAACGCTTCAGGAAATATCGCAGGCAGAAGGAATACAGCTAAAAAGGTTAATGAATTACAATCATATTAACCCGGGTGAAGAACCTATTTTCGGGAGTGTGTTGCAATTACAACAATTTACCAATGTAAAACCTGAAGTCACAACAATTGCAGGGAAAAAGCCTTCAAAAATAATTGTAACAAATGATGATGGCAGTACCAATCAGTTAGTTGCGCACTCTGCTACTGCCTCACAAAGTGATTATATTACCAAAGAAGACATAAATAATCAAGCTCCTTCTAATGGCCAGGTATTACCTTATCGTAGCCCTGTTCAGAACGCTCCTCAAGCTCCGCAGGATACTGCATCTATAGCACAGGCGCCCACAACGCAAGCTATTGCTCCTCCGTCTGCGGATGCAAAAAAAGCAGATGATAATGTCTATACAGCAAGTGCAGATACAAATCCTGTAATAGAAAAAAAGGACATCGAACCTCAAACAGATAATACTTCTACACCTGTTGTCACCACCTCTCCCCAATCTATTGCTGTTACAACAACTCCGGTTACTGATAAAGCAAAAGATGATAACGGAGATAATACCAACGATAATAAAACTGCCACTAATAACACACAACCCACACAACAATCCAGGCCATTCAATATAATGAATGAAAAAGCAATTGATGATCCAGGAGCTTCATCTTCTTCAGCGGTTGCGAAGGGCGATGATACAACTCATGCCACAGTAAGCGCACCCGAAGGGCCACAACCAGATAAATCACCGGAAAGCGACCTTGCACGCTTAAAAGCGCAACTCGATAAGGTAGTATATGCAGATGATGATGCTTCCAAAACCTCTGCTGCTCCTGTGCCCACCGCCGCACCAGAAACTAAAACCGATAAACCTGCTGAAAGTGGTGATACAGGGGGTAAGCCAAAATATTATACTGTAAAAAAAGGAGATACTGCGTTCAGCATAGCCAAACAGAATAGTATTACCATACATCAGCTAATGGATATGAACAAGCTCGATTTTGATGAAATAAAAATCGGGCAACGTTTGCGCGTAAAATAACTGGCATGGCACAGGTAAAGATTTGGGACAAAACATTTGAAACATTCATTTCAAAAGAAACAATACAGCAACGTATTATTGAGCTGGCGCAGCAGATCGACAGCGACTATCAGGGATTAAATCCTCTTTTTATCGGAATACTAAATGGCTCATTCATTTTTGCAGCCGATTTATTCAGAGAGCTTACTATCGATGCCGAAATTTCATTTATCAAGCTGGCTTCATACAAAGGCACCTCTTCTACAGGGAATGTTGTTACTGCAATAGGTTTGGAAGAAATTTTGCATCAGCGCCATGTTATTATAATAGAAGACATCATAGATACCGGCAAAACGCTTGATGCCTTTTTACCTGAAATAAAATTAAGACAGGTTGCATCTGTAAAGATTGCCGCACTGCTTTCAAAACCCGAAGCAAGAGAATACGAAATTACTCCCAATTACACCGGGTTTGAAATTCCCAATAAGTTTGTAGTAGGTTATGGATTAGATTATGACAAGCATGGTCGTAATCTTCCAGAAATTTACATGCTTTCAGAAAATAGTTAGTAGAAAATACTTGCAGGCAGACTTTCTTCTTTTACCAGCCTCCCTTGTTTTGCCTTTTCAAAAAGCGTGATAATGGCTTTTCTTCCTTCCTCTCCCAGGTCCGTTGTATAATCATTCACATACAGGTCTATGTGCTTGCGCATCACATCTTCCTCCATTTCCTGTGCGTTTTCTTTTACAAAATCTGAAAGCATAGGATAATTTTTCCATGAGTATTCCAGGCTATCCTTTATCAGGCCGTCTATGGTTGTGCAAAGCTCTTTATTAAAATTCCGTCTCACCACTATGCCTCCAAGAGGTATGGCTGCGTTTACGGTATTTTCCCACCAGTCGCCTAAGTCTATTAGTTTAGTTAGTCCTTTTTGTGCGTAAGTAAAACGGCTTTCATGTATAATGAGTCCTGCATCAAAATCGCCCATAAGAACCGAATTCTCAATTTCGTTGAAAACAACTTCGGTTTTATTTTTTGCTTGTGGAAAAGCAAGTGATAATAATAGGTTGGCCGTAGTGTTAAGCCCTGGTATAGCTATCCTGAGTTCTTTTATATTGGCAAGGTCAAGTGGCGTTTTTGCTATCAGCATTGGCCCAACGCCTTTGCCTAATGCACTCCCACTATGCAATAGTGCATATTGATTTACGACATGCAGAAATGTACTGTAGCTCAATTTGGTAATGTCCAGCTTGCCGATCTCTGCCCATTTATTGAGTGTTTCCACGTCTTCCATCACATAATCAAAAGAAAGTCCTTTTGTATCTATATGCCCGTTTATCATGGCATCGAATATAAAAGTATCATTGGGGCAGGGGCTAAATCCAAGCGTAAGTTTCATATCGCAAAAGTAGTTTGGGTAAATGTTATACTGTCTCTAAAAAATTTATAAGCCATTTATTTAAAGCTATAATTGCATCCTTCATTTTCCATTTGCTTTTATCACGCGGCTCTACATAGTTCGATATACCTCTTATCTGCGCGAACGGCACTTGCTCATTGAGGCATACATAATGAAATGCCGCACCTTCCATGCTTTCCACCTGGGATTGGTAGGCTTCGGCGCGTCTTTGTATGGTTGTCTCATTGCCACTCACGGTATTTACTGTAAGTCCGCTAACTCTTTGCAATTGTATCTTTTCATGTATAGGCAGTAGTGGCGTTACCAGGTTATTATTTATATATGGAGCTTTATCCCCGGCCATTAATCCCATATCAAACACATCAATATATTTTTCATGGTCTTCGGCACCCATATCCCCATAGCGTTCTGATGTAATGAATACTAAGTCACCCAGAGCTATATTTTTATCAAAGCTGCCACCTACACCTGCCTGTAGCGCAAGATCATATTTCGTTGATTGTAATGCTTTGGTTACTGCATAAGCTGTGGCTACCTGCCCAACGCCTGTAATACATATTTGTATTTCTTTAGAGTGTTTTTTATACAATAAAGGCATATTGAATTGCTGATATTGCTGTAAATAGTGTATCAGGGGCATTATTTCGCCTTCTGTGGCTGCTGTGAGCAATAGCTTCATATTGCAATGTTACATTTTTATCAAAGCTTAACCGTAATTTTGCGTGAAATTATAAAAATGGTGTACTTGACACGTGTTGAGCATTTTAATGCTGCCCACAGATTGTTTAACGAACAATGGTCGGATGCCCGTAATAACGAGGTATTTGGAAAATGTGCCAATGTCAACTGGCATGGCCATAATTATGAGCTGCATGTTACAATAAAGGGAGAACCCCAGGTTGATACCGGCTTTATCTTCAATGCGAAAACATTGGGTGACCTAATAAAAGATGTGATTGTAGAGCGTGTAGATCATCGCAACTTGAACCTGGATGTAGATTTTATGAAGGGCAAGTTTACTAGTGCCGAAAATTTTGCAATGGGCATCTGGGATGAATTGAAACCACATATCGAAAAACATGGGGTGCAATTGCACCGTGTTAAGCTCAAGGAAACGCAGAATATTTACGTGGAATATTTCGGATAGTGAAATATTGCAGGATTAAATATTTTTATATCAATTTCACATTTTCATGGCATACAGTAAAGAAGAATTTTACAGCGAAGCTGTAACAACCGGGCTGGTAGAAAATTATCGCTCTACGCTTCAGTTGCTGGGCGAAGATCCTGAAAGGGAAGGTCTTTTAAAGACTCCGGAGCGCGTGGCTAAAGCTATGCAGTTCATTACCCAAGGGTATAACATGGATGCGCGCGCTATCCTTGATTCCGCTAAGTTTCAGGAAGCCTACAGTGAAATGGTGATTGTGAAAGACATAGAATTATATTCACTCTGTGAGCATCACATGCTGCCATTTTTCGGCAAGGCTCATATAGCATATATTCCCAATGGCTGGATCACTGGCCTGAGCAAGCTGGCGCATGTGGTAGAATGTTTTGCCCGCCGTTTGCAGGTGCAGGAGCGCATGACACACCAGATACTTGATGCTATACAGGATGCATTAAATCCTATAGGCGTAGCCGTAGTTATAGAAGCAAGGCATCTGTGCATGATGATGCGTGGCGTGCAAAAGCAAAACAGCGTAACAACAACATCAGCTTTTAGCGGACAGTTTATGGCAAATGAAACACGTTCAGAGTTTCTTCGCCTGATTTCTTCTGATTTATCATAGTACTATGGGTGTAGTAAAGAAATAATTCTATCTTTGCCGTCCCTAAAAATGGTTCGGGAAGTGGCGCAGCCCGGTAGCGCACTTGTATGGGGTGCAAGGGGTCGCAAGTTCGAATCTTGTCTTCCCGACTATAAAGGACAAAGTGAAGTAATGTTCATTTTGTCCTTTTTTATTTTCTTCTAATCTCATAAAAAAGGCTTACATAAGTAAGCCTTAATAGGGCATATCCCGCGATTGTTGCGGAAGAATATTTTTCGAAAATAAAGTCTGCCACCGCTGTAACAGTAAAAAACTTTCTTAACGGGCTGTTTTCTTTCTTAACGGAAACACTTGATTGCGCGATTTATTAATAAGTTATTTAATTTTATAAAGAACTAACTATTTAAGAGAGAGCTATAAATAAATAGTTACCAATAAACAATATTATGGAGGAAAAAATAAGAGCGATAATAATTGACGATGAGGAGAACTGTATTTTAAATCTCAAATATTTCTTATCCGAATTTTGCCCTGGTATAGAGGTTGTTGCTGTTGGGGATACAATAAAAAGCGCTATCGAAATTTTTAACACGCAACAATTTGATATCGCTTTTCTGGATATCGAGGTTTTCAATAATAATATATTTAATGCTATAGAGACTGGGAATAAAAATTTTAAGATAGTATTTGTAACCGCACACGAACAATATGCTATTAGAGCGCTAAAAGCTGAGGCCATCGATTATATCTTAAAGCCTCTGTCACCGCACGATATAATAGAGTGCTACTCACGAATAAAAAAACACCTGCAGGAGAAAGCATTCAAAGAAGCTAGTAGTGATAAAGTATCAATAAAACAAAATGAAGCCGAAAGAAAATTGGTCTTAAAAGATGGTAGCCATGTTTTTGTGGTAAAAATGGATGATATCTACTATATGCAGGCAAAAGGGGCTTATACATTAACTGCGTTTAGCATAGACGATACGCAAAAGCTGATTACGATTAGTAAATCGTTGAACCAGATGGAACGGGAAAATAATAATCCCAGGCTTTACAGAGTGCATAAGTCTTTCATGATCAATGTACAGAAAATAAAACAAATAATAAGAAATGACGGCTTGTTTATACAGATGAGGAATGATGACGTTATACCCGTTGCCAAAAGAAGAGCGCCAGATTTTTTATCTTTTTTAAATAAAGCAAATTGACATTAAAGCTTCGCTCTGCACTTATATATACCCTGTTTTTATTACTGCTAAGCATAGAAGCTTCAGCTTTTTATACCAAGCAATACAATACATCAAATTCTCTGGTAAGTAATAACGTTTACTTTGTTTTCAAAGACAAAAAGGGCTATCTGTGGTTTCTTACCGACAAGGGTGTCTCAAAATTTGATGGCGAACGGTTCCGGAACTTTACTCTTTTTGACGGGCTTGGCGATAATGAAATATTTAAGGCTTATGAAGACAGGATGGGTCGTTTGTGGCTATTCACACACAATGGTAGCCCATGCTATATATATAACGATCGAGTTTACAATGCCGCCAACGACTCTATGTTGAGGAAATTTCCGGCATTGGCATATATCAATGAAATGTATGAGGACTCAGATTCATCATTTTATATTGGGTATAGCAATGGCAATGTTATAAGGGTTTCAGGCAAAAAAATAAATTGGGTTTCTTATAATCTGGGTGGCGAAAGTATAACTGCGATATATAAATCGAAGGGCTTCATAAATTTTTTATCAGAGACCATTATAGCTTCAGCTAAAAATGGAGTAATTATTAAAAAAATCCCCATACCAGCTAACCTTTCATTTTTTCAAAAAGATGAATTACTTGTAGCAGATAAAGTTGGTATAAAAATATACAGGAATGATACTCTTATATGGAAGATTGACAGCAAGCAGTTAAATATCAATTCTATCATCAGGCTCTATTTTAGTGATGATTATCTTTTTTGCTGTACCAACAAAGGGTTGGTTATCATTGATACAAGGTCTGGCGAGCAATGGAAGCTATTTCAAAATATAGCTACTACCTGTGTTGCTAAAGATGTCAGTGGCAACTTCTGGGTTTCTACATTGCATCACGGCGTTTATTTTATCGATAAAAATCTTGACAAGGTTAAGCTTGTTGGCGACATAAGTCGCTACGATTTCACATACACAAAAAACGGGCAATTATTTTTTGAGGATAGATATAATGCCTATATGCTATCAGGAAAAGACTCTCTGCAAATCAAAAAAGTATCATTGCCTTTTAAAGGGCGATATCATCCATTGTATTCAGACGACGAGGTGGTTTTTTATATTTCTGACAATTTCCCAAATCAAACTTATTACTACAATAAAATCACTAAAATAATAGATTCGACTCCCGAATATGCAAAATATGTTTTCCCTTATAGGAAAGGGGAATTTTTATTTGTCGGGTTCTACACTTTGTACGATTGTAATTGGATAAATCATCGGGCTATTATTAAGAACATAATTGATTTCGATTGCCACAGAGTTAATATGCCAGTGCTGGATAATAAGCGTAATTTTTATTGCATACAAAATAACTACGTTTACGAATATAATACTACTACTCATGCACTGATCAAAATTGATTCGCTTGCTGCCAATACACCTGCGGTCAATTTTAGTAGTTGTGGTCGGGATCTGATATTAACCACCAACGATCAAAAGACAATCCTTTATAAGGAAGGGGGCATAAAAAAGACTATACAAAACAGCACGTTTATATTTGATGCATATAAACTTTCGAATGGAGATAACTTGTTGTTTACGAACAATGGTTATTATATATCACACAGTAATAATGCAGATACATTCGATTATAGTAATTCGGAGAAAGCGGAATTTTCGTTCAGGCAAAACGATCTTTTATTCCTTTACCCTTATAACGATGAAATAGTCTGTAATGTGGGTGGTAAGTTATATGCTTTTAGCCAGCAACTGCTCACCCCGGCAGAAGACACGCCATCACTCTTTATAAAGAAAATGCAGGTAGATGGCAAAGTTTATAAAGATAGAGATATTGAACTATACAATATTACTAGTTGTAACGTCAGACTAGAATTAGCCACTTTATATTTTAATAGCGTTAAAAGCAATTTTGAATATAGAATTATTACCGGGGATAAACCCGGCAAATGGTATATACAGCCATCTGGCGATCTGAATATATTGCTGACTCAATGGGGTGCATGTACTATTGAGATCAGGGCAATAACGGAAAATGATATTGCATCTTCCTCACAGATCATAAAGCTAAAAATTCATCCCCCGTTCTATTATACTATTGCATTTTACATAGCAATATTTGTCTTTATTGTATTACTTGGTATATACCTCTTCTATCAGCACAATAGAAAGCGGAAGCAAATATTTCAAAATGAATTGAATTATTTACAATTAGAAAATAAAGCCATTAACTCTTTAATGACCCCGCATTTTATTTTCAATGCTATAAACAATATACAGGGCTTGATAAACACCGGTTCTCAGGAAACTGCAAATAATTACCTGATTACCCTAAGCAGACTAATAAGACAAAATATGGAAAATCTTCAGTTCAATTTTATATCAGTAGAAAAAGAATTGAAACTGTTACAAAATTATATTTACCTGCAGAATATGCGGTTTGGTAAAAAGATCATATTGCAGATCAACGATAATACACGATGCGCTGATGAAATAAAAATTCCACCCCTACTCATTCATACATTTGTTGAGAATGCGATTGTTCATGGATTTACAAAAGAAACAAACAAATATTTTATTGTTATTGACCTTGACCTTTCTTCAGACGATTACCTGATCATTAAAGTGAAAGATAATGGAGTTGGATACTCTGCGGAGCAACCGTCTTTATTGAAAGACAGGATCTCATTTGGTATAGATTTTACAAAGCGAAGATTACAACGTCTGTCAGATTTTTATAAAGTAGATTATACTTTGGAGATTAATAGCACAACAGGCAAAGAGAATAGTGGCACTGAGGTTTTAATTATTATCTATTCAAAATTCCAGGAATTAAAATTGCCCTCAGAAGTATAGAATCAGGCTTGTAAACCGACTTTGCCGCATTCAGCCCGCTAAAATGTCATAAACACCACCGCATAAAAATGTTTTTAGTTATCATCTTTGCCTTAGAAAATTAAATTTTAAAACTAAATATTATGGCAACACAAATTTTTCTCAATCTCCCCGTTAAAGATTTAAAGAAATCTATGGCATTTTATGAAGCTGTTGGCTTTAAGAACAACCCACAGTTCACCGATGACACAGCAGCATGTATGGTACTTACCGATACCATTTTTGTTATGCTGCTTACTCATGATAAGTTTAAGCAGTTCACATCAAAAACGATCATCGATGCAAAGAGCTCAATAGAGATGGCTAGCTCTCTCAGCATGAGTAGCGCCCAGGAAATGAACGCTGTTGTCGACAATGCAATAAAAGCAGGAGGCCGTGAATACAGGCCGGCCCAGGATTACGGCTTTATGCAACAACGCTGCTTTGAAGACCTCGACGGCCACAACTGGGAAATAATCTACATGGACATGAGCAAATTTCCTCAGCAATAGCATTAACACTATCACCTGGATCAAAACAACAATAAGCCTGTCAAGCAGGCTTTATTGTTGTTTAATAACATGGCTCTCTTTAAAGCCAAGTGTTGATAATAATATTACCCGGGGCTAAAAATAAGAGCATTAGATAATTAGAATGGCTGCAGAAATAAATACTAAAAAGACTTTTCCTCTTTTAAAAATTCCTTCTTTATTCCATCCATCAGATCTGTTTGCAACAGTATCCCATCATTCCTGGCATAGCATTGCAGCGTAGCATATTGCACAGCATTAAGAATGGAAGCGCCTGTGAGTTCAAATTGTTCTGCAAGCTCTTTGAGATTTATCGAGGTATGATATTGCAGATTGGAAGGCAAAGATTTTTGCCAAAGTGTTGCTCTTTCAAAAGCATTTGGCATTGGGAAATGTACTACGGCGTGAAAGCGCCTGAGGAACGCATCGTCAAGATTGTTCTTAAAGTTAGATGCCAGTATCAGCAGCCCGGGATAATCTTCTACACGCTGCAGCAGGTAGCTCACTTCCTGGTTGGCATATTTATCATGTGCACTTTGCACGTTGGTACGCTTGCCAAACAGCGCGTCGGCTTCATCGAAGAACAGCACCCAGTCTTTGGTTTCTGCTTTTTTAAAAACACCTTCCAGGTTCTTTTCCGTTTCGCCTATGTATTTACTCACTATCTGCGAAAGGTCTATCCGGTACACATCTTTTTTAAATTCTTTGCCAAGTAGTGCGGCTGTTAAAGTTTTACCTGTTCCTGATGGGCCATAAAACAAAACACGATAGCCAGGCTTTACCTTTTTCTTCAGGTTATCGTCGAGAGATAATTTATGATGATGCTCGAGCCAGATGCTGATATCTTTTATCTGGTGCAAGGTGCGTGGGTGTAATACTACATCTTCCCATTCCATACTAGTAACGATCTGCTTGGCCGGGAAATCGAGCCCAAAACGCGGTGCAGATTCTTTGCCAAACAACAATTTCTCTACCCACTCTTGTGCCAGCACAATCCTGCCGCTCATGATGGGCTCACCTTCTTTTACAGGTTCCAGCCAGAGAATACCATTGCGGTAAAAAAAATGTTCCTCGCGAAAGAGCTGCTGCAATTGCAAACGCTTGTCGATATCATTGCCGCCCAGGATAAATTGTACCGTTTCACCTGTAGGCAGCATCCCACGATGGTTAGTAGCTTTTACACCGCCAAATTCGGGAAAGTCGCCACCATTAGGCAAATGCTCCAGGATCACAGATTCAAAAAGGCTTGGGTATATATGCGGCATCAAAGCCACCATCACTGCAAACCACTCATCATTACTTTTTAAAAAAGGAATAGCGGATTGCAATGCGCCTGATATGAGAGACGTGTCGAACTGATCCTTCATCCATTGCTCAAGGTCGAGCGCCGTATCGGTAAAATGAGCCTTAAGCCGTTCGGATATGATCGTCCTGCAATTGTCGATAGCCGATTGGAGATTTGCCGCTGCGTTTGTATGTTTTAGCTCGAATATCAAGCACGTTATTTTTAAGAAAGATAATCAAAAAATTACTGATTCCCAGCACCTGCATCAGTAGTGGGTTCCTGGCAATTTATATCGATCGTGCCATTAAATGGATCGAGCGCATTGCTTAATGCATTAGCCGCAGTAGTGCGTCTTAGATCTATAGCGTCGTGTATGGGCTGTACAAAAGCATTTAATGCATCCTCTGTCTGGCAGCCGGTAAAAGTAAATGGTGTCCTTACGGTGCCATTATAAGTATTGAAGGCATTTACATGCTGTTGTTCATGCGGCGATAAAACATTGGTGATAAAATCCTGTACTCTCTGCTGCTGGCAGGGTGTTAAGTTGGAAGGTACTGAAGGCAAGGTGACAGAAGGACTCACCTGAAAAACCGATACAAGAATACCTGTAGCGGTAACGCATGGCCTATCACCACAATCGCCGCAACCTGTTGCCCTGGTGGTATGCATGTTGGCAGTGGAGAAATTGCCGTGGTCGTAATTGGCATCAGTATGTCCCTGCACATTTACAGACGTGCCAAAGTTGCGCTGATTAGATGTAGATGATCCTCTGCCTGTAGTTACCATCGGCGCCATCACTTCCATTTCATCAGGAGCATCCACCTGGCGCATTGCATTATCCGGTTCCTGTATCACATGGGTAAGTTCATGAGCTAAAAGCTTTTGACCCTCATGCGTATCTGGATTGTATTGCCCCTCTTTAAAGACAATATGATTATCAACAGTATAAGCCTTCGCATTAATACTCCTTGCAGATTCAGACGCCTCATGCGAATTATGTATTCTTACATTGCTGAAATCGTAACCCATTTTGCTTTGAAAGAACTGCTGTGTAGATTTTGACAACGGGCTGCCTTTGCTACCCAGGGAATTAATATATGAAGTGCCAGACGTATTGGTGCCGCCAGAACCCTCCTTACGATGGACGCTTTTATCTTCTTCCTTCTCATCGTGAGAGCGATGAAGTCTTTTGTCATCTTCTTTTTTGTCAGGAGCACGATGCATTTGTTTGTCATCCTCTTTTTTATCGGTTGCGCGATGCATTTGCTTATCGTCTTCCTTTTTATCTGGAGCACGATGCCTCTGTTTATCGTCCTCTTTTTTATCAGTGGCACGCTGTGCCTTTTCCTCTTTTTCACATTCGGCACATTTTCTATGCACGGCTTTATTGCCCTGGAAAAACTCATCGTGTTCCTGGTCGCCAAAGAAGCAATGCTCCTGCCCATTCTCTTTTTTAAAAAATTTGCAATCGGAGCTTGAATTTATCCTGCGGCGGTGGCGACGAAGCATTTTTCTCATAACCTAAGATTATTTCGTTAAAGAAGATGTTTAAAATAGTTGTTTTAAATAATGTTCTATGAGTGTCATTCTCTTTTTGTCATCCAGGAAATAACCTTGCTGCCAGCCATAGAAGAACTTACATTTTATACCAGTCTCAAGGTAGTCATCAATACCAATCTGCAGATCATGGATAATGCCGTCGCTAAACAAAATCAGGAACATCCTGTCGGGCACCTTCTTGTCATTATCAATCTTTAGGCAGGCTGCCAAATCCGAAGTTAAGTAATCGAATGGTACCAGCCTTTCAAGGTCTTCTGTTTTTTCTGCGCTAATGCGGTATGGATCTAAAATGTTACTCTTGTTACCATCCACCATTCTCTTTGTCATTTGCTGTTTAGTTACAATATTCACTGCGCCTCTTATCATGTCTATTTCTTTGTCCAGGTATACTATTTTCTCAGCGTCTTGTTTTAATGTCCATTCGCATTTTGCAAATTCTATTGACTGATAGAATCTTTTCACAGCATCCGGCAACTGTACATCACCTGATATGTCGATTTGTTCATTTGATTGTTTTAACAAGTAGCGCATATCGCTGTTTATAATTCTCACCTGCTCAGAAGAACCGATGGAATCTATCATTTTTCTAAATAAGCTATAATATTTATTATAGTTTTCTATCATTATCGCCATATAGTTTATGCATAATTCATAAAGATGCTCGTTGTTGCCAATGCCTGCAGATCTGCACCGAACCTTGTAGTAAAGAATCCGGCAGCTCCAAAACCATTATTGACATAATAGGTATCCATAATAGCGACCATACTTGCAGCAGAGTCCCCAAATGACTGTGCAGGAATAGTACGGCGCGCTGCCACAATACGTTCGAACACAACTCCCGGAATCGATTTGCCTGCGGCATCAGATGCGTCTTTGAGCCTTGTAGCTGATGATTCATTAAACGAAGGCATAACAGTATTTGTTACATCCGGTGAGTCTTGTGTAAAGTTTCTTCCTGTTGCAGGCCCTCTTACATAAGCTCCTGCATTTCCTGTCAATTCGCCGAACTGAACATTTATCTGGAAGGGGAAGAATTTCACATACGGCTTAGCAGGTTGATCCCCATAATAAGTGACAGATACTTCGTAATAATACATTTTGCCTGGATTTGAAGATACCTGGTCTTTTGCTGTATTTTCTATTTCCGTCTTCATGTTATTATTTGTTTCCTTGGTGCCTGAAACAAGATTCCATTGCAGTCCGGGACCATGTAAGTTATGATTCAATAAATGTGCCGCTACCCAGCTATTACGTCTTATGGCCGGATTGAGACTATCCCATCCTAGCGGATCCTGCTGTGGTGTAGATCCCGCTGTATTGCCCGGTATTGTTGTTAGCGGTTGCGCCAAGACCATCATCGGCCGGTTCATGCCATCGGTAATATGATCGACATGCGATTGCACATTGTTAGATCCCTCTGCATCTATGCCGGCAATTATCAGTTTTTCAACGATGCTTAGCGCCTTTGTGTTTATCTGGTCTTTCAATTGATTTGCCTGTGAAGCACTGCTCCTATCCACAGCATCTCCATATTGCGTTATCAACGGATCTATTTCTGACTTTATTCTTAAGATATCGTCTGCTGCCTGTATCTTAGGCTGGTTTTCAGCAACTTTAGCCGGTGTTGCTGTATTTTCCTGCTGCAATTGTGTCTTTCTTTCATTAGCTAATACTTCAAGTGTTTTTGGTGTGGACGCAACCATGACGGCACCGCTGCTTTCATCAAAATAGAGACTGTGACTATTGCCATCGGCAGTTGTGAATTGTTTTCTTAAGCCTACCAACTCTGCCAACCTGCCTACTGCTGCTCGTCCCATTTCCAGCAATCGGCCACCGATGCTTATCGCTTTGTCTATCAACCAATCCAATGCCTGATCTACCATTGCTCTTGCACTTTCAATCAATTCGCCTACTCTATGCCCCACACCACTTAATCCTACCTGGTTGGCAAGGAAACCTATTACAACAGGCATTGCTCTATCCAGGCTGTTTTCAAGGAAATCGGCCGCACGTTTGGTATTGCCGCTCGCTATTTCTACCACACCTTCTACAAAA
>DATNFP010000086.1:0-11876 GCA_035606335.1 Flavipsychrobacter sp.
CATGACAGAGAGGGTGCAGAAAGATTATTTATCACTTAAAGAGTTTACCGGGCATGCCGCACATGAGATGCAGACACCTCTTGCCGTCATCCGCACAAAGCTGGATATATTAATGCAGAATGAAACCTTGCTAAAGCATGATACAGCACAAATAACAGATATAGAAAAGGCAGTGCATAAATTATCTCGTCTATACCAATCTCTTTTATTACTCACAAAAGTTGAGAATCGTCAATTCATATTGAATGAGGATGTGCATTTAGATAAAATAATTAAAGATAAATGTGCTGAATTTTGGGAGATGATTGAAGCAAAAGGTATAAAGGTGAAGTTATACCTTGAGCCAGTTCCGGTTTTCTTTCATCAGCATTTGGCGGAAATAATAATTAGTAACTTATTGAATAATGCTATAAGGTACAACAGAGAGAAAGGTACTATAGAGATCATATTGCAGCCAGACTACTTAAGTATTGCCAATACCTCCAACTTTGCAGAGTTAGATAAAGAAAAAGTATTTCAGCGCTTTTACAGGCACCAGGGTGCGCAGGACGAAGGAAATGGGCTGGGATTATCCATTATTAAACAAATTTGCGATTTTGCAGGTTATACGTTAGTTTATCAATATATATCAGGGGAACATCTTTTTAAGATTATATTTAATAAATAATTTTTGCTTTTATAAAAACAATTTTCATTCAGATTTAGAATGTTTCTTTACATTTCTTAATTGTATTAAAAGTTTTCCAGGAGCAGCACATGAATAAAGGACTTGCTTTTGTTATTGTATCTTTTCTTTTTTATTCTGTTTGTTCCGCTCAAACAAAAAATCTCAATTACTATATTGATCAGGGTTTAATGAATAGCCCTTTGTTAAAAGATTATACAAATCAGATCTTATCAAACCAGATAGACAGCCAGAGATTGAAGGTAACTTATCGGCCACAGGTATCTGCGAGCAGCAGCAATTTTTACGCGCCGGTGGTAAATGGTTATGGCTATGACCCTGTAGTTACTAACACGGGAAGCTATAATGCTCTAATTAACGTTGATCAGGCGTTTATCGGGAAAAGAAACCTGCAAACAAAATATCACAGCATCGGGCTTCAAAATGACTCAATATTAAATTCAAAGAAAATATCAGAACAGGATCTGAAAAGAACTATTACGGCTCAGTATATCACTACTTATGGAGATATGCTGCAACTG
The DNA here is from genome assembly GCA_035606335.1 of Flavipsychrobacter sp. GTDB lineage: Bacteria > Bacteroidota > Bacteroidia > Chitinophagales > Chitinophagaceae > DATNFP01. The sequence continues at coordinate 1,207 of DATNFP010000086.1, forward strand.
AATTTTAATAAAGATGTAAATAACCTTCTGACAAAAGAGGATTCTATTTTGAAAAGACTTACGGAATCTAATATATATCGTCAAACTGATTACTTAACTTTTCTTGTCACACTTCAGCAGCAGCAGTTATTGCTTAAACAGCTAAACATTCAATTTACTACAGATTTTGCAACTCTTAACTATCTGTGTGGCATATATGATACCAGTTCCTTTATGCTTGATGCTCCTGGTATTGTTTTGCAGCAACTGCCTGATGAGACATCATCTGTTTTTTTCAAAAAATATGCAATTGACAGTTTGCAACTGTTAAATAATATAGCGATACTAAATTATAATTACAGGCCTAAAGCTAATGCTTATATTAATGGAGGTTATTTTTCCTCGTTATTATATCAGTCCTATAAAAATTTTGGTACAGGCATAGGACTGAATGTAAGTGTGCCTATTTACGATGGCCATCAGCGAAAACTGCAATATGAAAAAATAAAGCTTTTAGAAAATACACGTTCTAACTATAAGGACTTTTTTGCGCAACAATATAATCAGCAAATAACACAATTAAAGCAACAATTGCGAAGAACTGAAGAACTTATTACCGATATCGATGCACAAATAAAATATTCGCAGACACTTATTGATGTGAATGGTAAACTAATGGAAACAGGCGATGCCAAAATTGCTGATTTTGTAATTGCTATAAATAATTATTTAAACGCTAAAAATTTGCTGAATCAGAATAATGTCAGCCGGTTACAGCTAATTAATCAATTAAATTACTGGAACAGATAAAATATTAAAAATGACTTTTGCAAATAAATGGAGTTTTATTGCCTTATTTTTTTGTATCGCTTTATTTTCTTGTCATAGCAGCAAACAAAAATCGGATGAGGATAGCGGTGTTGCAGATGTGCAAACACCAGTTACTATTACAAATATCAGTACTGCGCCTTTGGTTGAATACACAGAATTGAATGCAACATCTACTTTTCTACAAAAGAATTATGTGAAGGCAGTGACGGCTGGGTACATACAATCAGTAAATGTTCAGCCCGGCAAATTTGTAACAAAGGGGCAATTATTATTTATACTTAAGACCAAGGAATCTCAAAGTATTGGCAACGCCATTAATAAACTCGACCCTGGTCTTAGGTTTTCGGGTACGAATAGAATTGTAGCGAGTGCCAGTGGATATATTACACAGCTCAATCACCAGGTGGGTGATTATGTACAGGATGGGGAGCAGCTCGCAGTAATAAGTGATATAAACAGCTTTGCTTTTGTTTTGGAACTTCCTTACGAGTTACGCCCATACGTCTTAAACCAAAAAAACGTTGAATTGATATTGCCGGATAGTACTAAACTGAATGGTATAATCAGTGGCACTATGCCTGTAGTAGATCCAGCCTCGCAAACGCAAAATGTCATTATAAAAGTTGCTGCGCAGAATATTCCAGAAAATCTTATTGCAAGGGTAAAAATTCCGAAAGTGGAAAAAAACAATGCTCAGTCATTACCAAAAGCTGCGGTACTTACTAATGATGTTCAGAATGAGTTTTGGGTAATGAAATTAATTAACGATACAACAGCCGTGAAAGTACAGGTCCAAAAGGGATTGGAAACGAAGGATATGATAGAGATATTATCGCCTGCATTTTCACCATCGGATAGAATATTACTTACAGGAAATTACGGGTTGGCTGATACGGCAAAAGTAAAAATAGAAAAATAGCGTAATGAAGAAATTCTTTATAGCATATAAAAATCCGCTTACTGTAGTATTAGTGTTAATACTTATGGGGGGATTGTTTGTATATGGTAAAATGCATACGTCCCTGTTCCCTGAAATAACCTTTCCTAAGATAAAGATAATAGCCGATGCTGGTTTACAGCCTGTAGATAAAATGATGGTGACCGTTACTAAGCCATTAGAAGATGCCATCAAAAAAGTTCCTGATTTAAATATAATACGAAGCAGCACAAGCCGGGGAAGTTGTGAGATATCAGCTTTCATGTCATGGAATGCGGATATAGATATAAGCCAGCAACGTATTGAGTCGAGAATAAATGAGATAAGAAATGCACTACCCCCTGATGTGCAGATCACCGTTGAGAAAATGAACCCGTCCATTTTGCAAGTAATGGGCTATACATTGGAAAGTAATACGAGGTCTCCTATCGAAATGAGACAGTTGGCTTATTATACTATCCGTCCATTTCTTTCACAGGTCACAGGCGTTTCCCAGATACAGATAATGGGCGGCAGGCAAAAAGAGTATTGGATAACACTCGATATTCATAAAATGAGTGCTTTATCTATCACCCCAGATAGTATTAATAATGCACTCACCCAGACTAATTTTATCAGAACAAACGGTTATGCTTCTGATTATCGCTACTTATATCTTACAGTAACAGATGCTACGGTGCATACGACTCAAGATTTGGCAAATACTGTTATAAAGAATGATGGTAAAAGAATCATAAGGCTAAAAGACATTGCCGATGTGCAGGTGAAGGAAGCCCTTGAGTATACCAAAATAAACGCAAATGGCAGGGAGGCGCTGCTGGTTGGCGTTATAAAGCAACCTAATGCCAACCTGATAGTTATTTCTAATGAGATCCAAAAGAAAATAGAGCAACTAAAAACAATTCTCCCTAAAGATGTAAGCATCAAACCATACTATATACAAGCCGATTTTGTGAATGATTCCGTTAAAAGCGTTTCAGACAGCTTATGGATTGGTCTTGCATTAGCTTTGGTAGTCGCTATTATTTTTCTTAGATCTTTAAAGGCAAGTGCCACTATTCTTATTACTATTCCTATCACCCTCTCCCTGACCCTGGTTGTCTTGTATGCTATCGGGTATACATTTAATATTATGACACTGGGTGCAATAGCTGCTGCCATAGGTTTGATAATAGATGACGCAATAGTAGTGGTAGAGCAGATACATCGCACACATGAGGAGCATCCTGATGAGCCATCTTCTACTTTGGTTCAGAAAGCAATTAAATATCTTTTTCCTGCAATGGTAGGTTCTTCTATCAGCACTATTGTCATCTTTATACCGTTCGCTTTGATGTCTGGTGTAGCCGGAGCTTATTTCAAAGTAATGACAAATACAATGATCATTACGTTGGTTTGCTCATTTTTTGTTACATGGCTGGGGCTACCGGTAATCTATTTATTGCTTACAAAGAAAAAACAGGCTCAGGTAAGTAGAGAAAAACCACACTCTGTAAAGACGCAGAAATGGGTATCCTATTTTATTAACAGACCTTATTTAAGTTTTATAATTGCAGGGGTATTAGTTCTATTAATTGCGCTTATTCTCCCCAAATTACAAACGGGTTTTTTGCCTGAGATGGATGAAGGAAGTATAGTTCTCGATTATAGCTCACCGCCGGGCACATCCTTGGAGGAAACGGATAGAATGCTCAGGGAAGTGGAGAAGATCATTGTAAATGTCCCCGAAGTGCAGGCATATTCAAGAAGAACAGGAACGCAATTAGGATTTTTCATTACAGAGCCTAATACGGGAGATTACCTAATTCAATTAAAAAAAGACAGACATCGCTCTACTGAAGATGTGATCAATGATATACGGCAAAAAATAGCAGGCACACAGCCTGCATTGCGTATAGATTTTGGACAGGTGATAGGTGATATGCTTGGAGATCTGATGGAATCCGTGCAGCCAATAGAAATTAAAATTTTTGGTGATAACCGGCAGCAATTACAGTCAATTTCCAGGCAGGTTAGCGATATAGTTTCGGGAGTTAAGGGTAGTGCAGATGCTTTTAATGGTATAGTTATCGCCGGCCCTTCTATTAGTATCATTCCTGATTTCGCAAAGCTTGCTCAATTTGGTATTACCCCTGCTAATCTTCAGTATCAGCTACAAACATCACTTGAGGGAAATGTTGTAGGAAATATTCTCGAAAAGCAGCAAATGACAAATGTCCGCATCGTATATCCCGATAATCGCAGATTGAGCGCTAATGATATTTCTCAGCTACAGATATTTTTACCAAACGGTACTCTAAAACCAATAACTGAACTTGCCACTGTGGTAATGAATCCCGGTGATGCAGAGATACAAAGGCAAAATCTTCAGACAATGGGTGTTGTTACCGCACGCCTGGAAAACAGAGATCTGGGTAGTGTAATGAATGATATCAAAAAAGAAATTTCTCAAAAGATACATTTGCCCCAGGGATATCATATAGAATATGGGGGCTCTTATGCGGAACAGCAACGTTCATTTAAAGAATTGTTAATGATCCTTGTTACGTCAAGCCTGTTGGTATTCGGTGTAATTCTTTTCCTGTTCCGGGAGTTTAGGGTGGCGTTATTAATTTTGTTTGTAGCTGTTTTAGGCATTGCAGGCAGCTATATAGCTTTATATATTACGCATACACCTCTCAATGTTGGCAGTTATACAGGCCTTATTATGATCGTTGGTATTATTGGGGAGAATGCAATATTTACATTCCTGCAGTTTAAGGAAGCATTGCATGACAAAAATGTTAATGATGCCATTATTTATTCCATTTCTACACGCTTACGGCCAAAATTGATGACAGCTTTAGGTGCAATAATTGCATTAGCTCCTCTTGCTTTAGGTATTGGTACGGGTGCGCAATTGCATCAACCGTTAGCCATCGCTGTAATTGGTGGATTTATTATTGCATTGCCTTTGTTGCTCATTGTACTGCCCTCTATGTTGAAGGTTTTATATAAAAATTATGCTTCTGAAAAAGCAGATGTAAACTTTGAATAAGATTTATTCTATTTTCAATAAGTCAAATCATATACTATGTGGTGGATGTATGCATTGCTTTCAGCCTTTTTTGCGGCATTGGTCGCTGTGTTTGCTAAAGTTGGTGTAAAAGGCATCGATTCTGATCTTGCTACTGCGATCAGGACAGTTGTAATATTGATCGTGGCGTGGGGAATAGCTTTTGGTAGAGGAGAAATTTCAGATATATCAAAATTGAACAGGCAGAACTGGACATTCCTCATCCTGTCTGGATGCGCTACAGGTCTTTCATGGATATTTTATTTTAAAGCATTGCAGATGGGACAGGTGTCTAAAGTGGCTCCCATAGATAAGCTTAGTGTAGCGCTTGCTATATTGCTATCAGTGATCTTTCTGGGAGAAACCTTAACCTGGAAGGCTGGCGTAGGGGCAGGATTAATAATTGCAGGCACACTGCTATTAATACTTTAAGCAGATAAATAAAATCAATAAAAAAGCCCTTCGATTAAAAAGAGCTTTTGAGATTTTCTAAAAGGGAATTTGTAATCACTTTTGTACTGCAAAATGAATAGTACTGGTTTCATTACCATTTGTTATATGCAACAGGTATAGGCCATTTACGATATTTTGTGGCATATCTATTTGTTTATTTATAGTGCCATTTTGTGTCATTATTGCATTTGTATAAATTACTTGGCCTACTACATTCAGTACTTGAAAATTTACCTCGCCATTACTGAATCCGGAGCCTTTAATAACAAAGCTACCATTGTTTGGATTGGGGTATAATGCTATGTTATTGTTATTATCAATTGTGGCTACGCTTGTGCTGACCTCCATTGTTAATGCATTGCTTAGTGCCGTATCCGTGGGTGCGCACACTGTATTAGTGGTCACAAAAACTGTGATCACATCACCATCCTTAAGGGAAGAAGTTGTATAAGTTGCAGAGTTAGCCCCGGCGATACTTGTATCATTTTTTTGCCATTGATAATTGATCAATGTTCCCGGATGAGCTACGCTTGCAGTGAATGTAATTGTTTCGCCGGGCGAAACATTAGTGCCGGGATTAGCGGTAATATTCACTGATGGAGATACAGAAGGCAGTATTGTTACAACTATTTTATTACTTGTATCTATAGTTTTTGTCACGCAGGTCGCGTCGCTTTTTAATATGCAATAGATCACATCGCCATCTGTCAGATAGTGAGATCCCCATACGTCACCGGTAGCGCCGATAACTTTATAGGGTTCATCAACCCATTGGTAAGTTGGATCAGGGCCTCCGTATGTAATAGACGATATAAAGCTTATGTCCATGCCAGAGCAAATAGTGTCACCAGGAGCTGCACTGATTGTTATTGAAGGCGTTGTTGGGGCATTAACATATATTGACAAGCTATCCGAAACAGATGTACATCCCGCATGCGAAACGGTAACATAATACATCCCTGTTACTGACGTGGTAGCTAATGGAATAGTAGGATTTTTTAATGATGATGTAAAACTCTTTGGCCCTGTCCAGGCAAACTTAAGCCCGGGTGTGGAATCCAAAACATTTAATGACAAAGTAGTTCCTGAACAAGTAGGACTGTTTGTATTGATATTTGGTGTGGCAAGGTTGGTAATAACGTTAATATCCCTTCCGTTGTCGGGAGATGTAAAAACAGGTGAGCTTGCTACAATTCTGATACGATATCCAGTGCCAGCTGCAGAAACAGGTAAAGTACAACTAATTGTTCCTGATGTTGTGGCAGAAGCTGAACCTATGTTTAAAGGGCTTAAAAAACTCCCAGTTCCATCTGATAGCTGAACAGTAAATGTATTGCCGCTGTTAAAGGCTGTGTTTACCTTGTAAGATACACTCCATATACCTCCCTGGCATAAAACTGTATCAACATAGGGCTGACTGATAAGTACAGTATCTGCACCCCTTGCATTTGCAGCAAAAAATAAAAGAAAACAGGATAGAAGTAAATAAGAGCGCGTAGCTTTAAAATACATAGAATACTGGTTTAATTAATGTAACGTTTTATAAAAGTTGTATCAATTTAAAAAAACTTGGTGATATTATCCAATTAATAATTCTTTTATAAAGCAGGCATTTCAAAAGGGATTTTTTAGACTATCAATCAGTGGCAGAATTTTCAACTTCTTGGTTAATAGTCAATTTTATACGCTGTATACGCATTTTATCTACTTCCAGCACTGTAAAATCATATTGCTCAAAGCTTACGGTTTCGTTCACTGCAGGGAATTTGCCTGATATTTCCAATATCAGTCCCGCAAGCGAATCGCTTTCCCCTCTTACAGAATCAAAGGTATCAGAAGGCACTCCTATGATACGACAAACGTCATTTATCAGTGTTTTGCCTTCAAAGATGAAGTTCCTGTCATCTATCTTTTTATAATTAAGGTCTTCTTCGTCAAATTCGTCTTTTATGTCTCCTATGATCTCTTCCATGATATCTTCCAAGGTCACAATCCCGGATGTGCCACCAAATTCGTCTACCACAATTGCCAGGTGAATCCGTTTTAATTGAAATTCCTTTAGCAAGTCTTCGATAAGCTTGTTTTCGTGCACAAAATATGCTGGACGGATCAATATATGCCAGTCAAAACTCTTATCTTCTGTATGCGGCAGAAAATCTTTGGTATGTATCATCCCAGCTATTTTGTCCAGGCTTTCTTTATAAACCGGTAAGCGGGAATAGCCCATCTCAATACAAAAATTCTGTACCTCGGTAAAGGTCATATCATAATCCAGCCCGCTCACATCCAATCGGGTGCGCATTATTTGCCTTGCCGTAATATTCCCGAATTTAAGAATGCCCTTAAAAATATTTACCTCTTCACGTGTGGCTGTATGTCCAACCGTTAATTCAATAGCATGTTCAAAATCTTCGCTGCTTATATTATTCACAGGCTTTGAAGCCAGCTTTTCTTCTATGTACGTGGTGGAAGATACAAGCATTCCGCTTACAGGCCGGAAAATATTCCCTATAACTTTTATAAATGGAGCAGAAAACAAAGCCATCCTCATGTTGTTTTGCGTGGCATATACTTTGGGCAACACCTCACCAAATAGGACAAGCAGAAACGTTACTATTACCACTTGTATCAGAAACGATAAAACGGGGCTGATCGTCGCGCTTATAAACTGCCCAACTAATAAATTGGTTGTAATGATTATGGCAATATTGATAAAGTTATTTGCGACCAGTATAGTTGCAAGCAGCATTTTAGGATGATCGAGCAATTGTATTGCTTGTCTTGCATTTGGGGTTTCTTTTGTTTTAAGGTAGTTGATGTCTTTGGCTGTTAGTGAGAAATAGGCAGTTTCAGCACCAGCAGTCATTGCAGTCATAAGCAATAAAACAAGTATGATGATAATAAGTATAGTAACGTTGGAGGCAGAAAAGGCTCCGGATGAAACTTGCAATAATAAGGTAGTAAAATTCGTCTCCCCTTCAGGTGTACTTTCCAAGGTCTTTTAAAATTTGGTATTTATCAAAATTATAAAAAAGGGGAGATATATGCTTTTCTCCCCGAATATGATTAGAAAAAAATAATGTTATTAAAAAGGCAGGTCATCTTTTGTAGGTGGCGTTCCAGTGTCATAATTGACGTCATGCGTAGACAGATCTGATATATCAGATTGATGTTCAGTAGATTGCAAGTCACTATTGTCTTTTCTCTTGTCGAGCATCACGAGATTATCTCCGACGACCTCGGTACTAAAGCGGCGGTTTTTATCTTTGTCTTCCCAATTTCTTGTTCGTAAGCGGCCTTCAATGAATACAAGACTTCCCTTGTGCAAATACTTATGCGCTAATTCTGCTAATCCGCGCCACAATACTACAGTATGCCATTCCGTTTGAGATACAAGGTTACCATTTTTGTCCTTGAAAGTCTCAGTTGTAGCTAAAGGGAATTTTGCTACGGCGATATTTCCTTCCAGATATTGCAAGTCCGGATCACGGCCCAGGTTACCAATCAGCATGACTCTATTAACGCCCCGCATAAATAGTCAATTTAGCAATTTACAAATAATAAAACTATATGATTTCTAAAAGTATAATTTTTTTTTCAGAAAAGAAACAATGGTTTTGGGGAAAGCAAAATTTTCCAACTCCTTTACAGATACCCATTTCCCATCTTTTAAAGATATTTTTGGCTGTTTTTTAAAATGCATGCTAAAAAAGCGTGTTTCAATGAGCTGATGTGTGAGCCTCTGTGTTAAATACCCTTCGTATTCGAGCTTATTTCCATTAACATTTAGTAATTCAAACTCCTTTTGTTCCTTTAATTGCACTGAATCAAGCAATTCGGCTGATTCAATAAGATATGGCTGGAAAAGATTTTCCCAGATATCCTTATCCGTTCTTTTATGTATCCAAACGGTGTCGTTGCTGTATAGCAATATATAATTAAAGTAACGCTTGCGGATCGTTATCTTCTTGCTTTTTACTGGCAAGTAAGAAATAAGTTGCTGTTTGTAAGCAGTACATTTTGCTTGCAACGGACAGTCATCACAGAGTGGAGAGGCGGGTGTACATACAGTAGCTCCAAGATCCATAATGGCCTGATTATGCGCTGAACTATCTTTTGGGTGTAATAACTCCAGCGCCAGAGCTTGAAACTCCTTTTTGCCTTCATTACTGTCGTAAGGGGTATCAATGCCGAAATAGCGTGAAAGCACACGATATACATTGCCATCTACAACTGCGCAAGGCAGGCCAAATGCAAATGACCCAATAGCTGCGGCAGTGTAGGGGCCGATGCCCTTTAATTTTAGCAGCCCGTCATAAGTATTCGGGAAATCTCCGTTCAGCTCATTTGTAATAAGGCGGGCCGTAGCCAGCATATTTTTGCAACGGTTATAATATCCTAATCCCTGCCACAGGCGAAACACTTCTTCATCGAGAGCACTGGCCAGATCTCTGACCCGGGGAAACATTTTAGTGAACTTAAGATAGTAGGGTAGTCCCTGCTGCGCACGGGTTTGTTGTAATATTATTTCTGATAACCATATTTTGTATGGATTCTTTTCCTGCTTCCAGGGCAACGCACGCTGGTTGGCAATATAATGCCAATCCATTAAGCTTTTTGTAAAGTATTTTTTATTTCCTTCGGCAATATTCATTCAGTTGCAATTTACATAAGCTGTCCCAATGCTTTTTTATTAAAAGTCAGTACTAAATTTTACTTTTGCCGACAATTATTTAATTATAGATGGATTTGCAAAATTTGACCCAGATAGCTGCACAGGTACGCCGTGATATTGTTCGTATGGTTCATGCTTCACAAAGCGGCCACCCGGGAGGTTCTTTAGGATGTACTGAATTTATGGTTGCTTTATATTTCCATGTAATGAAATATAGCACTGATTTCAAAATGGATGGCATTGGAGAGGATCTTTTCTTCTTATCCAATGGACATATTTCCCCTGTGTTTTATAGTGTTTTAGCCCGTGCCGGATTTTTTCCATTAAGTGAATTGCACACTTTCAGACAAATAAACTCGCGTTTACAAGGACATCCTACTACACACGAACATTTGCCGGGCGTTCGCATAGCCAGCGGTTCATTAGGGCAGGGGATGAGTGTAGCTGCAGGGGCAGCGTTTGCAAAACGCCTTAACAATGACGATAGAATTATATATTCTTTACATGGGGACGGTGAATTGCAGGAAGGGCAGAATTGGGAAGCAATTATGTTTGCAGCACATCATAGACTGGATCATATGATTGCCACTATAGACCATAATGGTCAGCAAATAGACGGGCCTACAAAACAGGTGATGAGCCTCGGCTCTTTACGCGATAAGTTCACAGCTTTTGGATGGCATGTATTAGAGATGGATGGCAACGATATGGAGAAAGTGTTAAAGACATTGGATAATGCT
>DATNFP010000087.1:0-6724 GCA_035606335.1 Flavipsychrobacter sp.
CTCAAAACAAATAAATCAGTTTCTTTTTTCGTGCCTGCTTTTTGGTTTCGCCACATTTATACGGCCTGAAACGCTGGTTCTTTTAGGAATGACTATTCCGTTAGTGGTTTATACTTTTTGGAAAGAGCATCTTCCTGTAAAGAAAATAATATTCAGATCAGCTATTTTCCTGCTTATCCCTTTCTTTTTTTATTTTATCTGGATGGATATCTTCCTGAAATACTATATGCCTGTGCCATTTAGTGTAAACGATCAGATCAATAAAAACTTGTTTGATTTCAGTGTCTTTTTCACACGTTTCGGTGATCTGAATTCTAAGCTGATGTTTGGAAAAGTCAGCTCATTGATATATGGCTATTTCATGGACATTTTTGTTTTCCTGTTAGCTGTTGATTTAATAATATTCCGACGTGTTAATAAAGAGGGGCGTATTCTATTGTATGGGATTGTAGTTGTTTATATTGGGCTTCCCTTTTTAGGGTATCTGATCCCGTGGGTGGATTTTTGGGATACTACTAAAAGAGGGATATATAAAATGTTTCCTCTAATGCTGCTATACATGAGAGATAGCCCAATGTTACAGCGAATATCAGATGGTATAAAATCGTGGGAGTTTGCTAAGGCTAAACCTGTACCAGCAGTTGCTGCTACTAAAGCAGGAAAAACAGGACAAACTGCTACGCAAACGAAAAACAGACCTAATAATCCAGGAAATAACGGAAAGGCAAATCAAAAGAAGAAAAAATAATTGGATTTACTTAGTAATATAGAAAGGCTGTGAAATAATCAATTTTTTATTAACGTAATAACTTGCGGTCCATTTACCAACTATAGGGGAATTACGGATATGGGGCATTAATATATTGGTCCAAAAATAACTATTCCACCAATTGGATTTCCAGGTTTCTTTATACTTATACCACAACTTACCTAATGGCGAATACCATTTCACTTGAATACGGTCTCCACTTTGTAGGCCATGAACTTGAGCCCAGAAACAGATTAAAGAATCTGTTTGCACGGAGAAAGTATCTTTGACCAAATAGCGCTCTTCCAAAGTATCCGGATTGGGGGCATAGGGAACAAATCCCTTGTCGATAATATACAAAGCAGTATCATATGCTGGCTGCATACGCCAAAGTCCATGTGTTGGCCCTTGGCAGGGGCCTGAAAAAGGATCTATTAGATCGCCTTTCTGATTTCTTATTTCCAGATGTAAATGTGGCAAAGCAGAATAACCTGAAGATCCAACCTGTGCTATCGGTTGACCAGCCTTTACAGTATCTCCACTTGTTACAAGTAAAGACCCTTTTTTTAAGTGGCAATAATATACTGCAAATGTATCACCATGAATAATGCCTATATGGTTCCCACCGCTTCCGCCTATCCAATGCTTACTCCTGTCATACATGCTGTCTTTTGTTTCAAATACAACGCCGTCTGCTATTGCATATACATAAACGCCACTGTCCATTGCTTTAAAGCCCCTTATCAGAAAATCGGTACCGGTATGTCCATTATAGGTTTTAGTCCCGCAAAAGGGATCTCTTATATCGGTAGTAGAATCATGATCAACATAGTAGTCTACAAAATAATCCTTGCCTTGTACTCCATGAAGAGGCAAGTCAAACTTTATTTGTCCAATACAATTATTATAAAAAAATAAGAATAGAAAAACTATCAGGATGTTTTTTGCATGGCACATTAAAGGAATTATAGTTACATTTTGGTATAAGGCAATATTTGCTCAAGGTATGTTCTTTCGTTGCTTAGTCTGGGCACTTTATTCTGCCCTCCCAATTTGCCTTTGTCTTTTAGCCATTTTTTAAAACCATCTTTAGGCATGATATGAACGATCGGCATGCGAAGCGCAATATTTTTGTATCGTTTTGCTTCGTAATCGGAATTGATGGATTGCAATGCTTTGTCAAGGGCTGTAACAAAAACATTTAGCGGGCAGGGTAGATGTTCAAATTCGATGACCCATTCATGTGCGCCATTAGTTTCCCCTGTCATGTATAGAGGAGCTGCCGTGTAATCATTCACGACTGCTCCCGTTTCAGCACACGCTTTTGCGATGGCCTGATCGGTATTATCAATAATTACCTCCTCGCCAAAAGCATTAATAAAATGCTTTAGTCTGCCGGTAACTTTTATCCTGAAAGGATTGAGAGAAGTGAACTGAATGGTATCGCCTACGAGGTATCTCCACAGACCTGCGTTGGTACTTATTACCAATGCATAATTTTTATTCAGCTCTACTTCTTTTAATGTCAGTGTTCCGGGCTTTTCTTTACCATACTCATCCATTGGCATAAACTCAAAGAAAATACCATGGTTAAGAAATAGTAGCATACCCTCGTTGGTCATATCATCCTGTGCTGCAAAAAAGCCTTCAGATGCATTATAAGTTTCGAGGTAATGCATGGAAGGGGATGATATATAGTGTTCAAACTGCTTTCTATATGGTTTAAAACTTACCCCACCATGTATATATAATTCAAGATTAGGCCAGATATCACTAAGGTCTGTTGTTCCTGCTATTTCGAACATACGCTTAATGAGCACAATAGTCCATGTGGGGACCCCGGCTATATAAGTGACATTTTCATGAATGGTGGAATGAGCAATTTTCTCTATCTTTTCCTCCCACTCATTCATTAATGCGATTGATAACTCAGGAGTGCGGAATAGCTGCCCTGCTAATGGCATATTCTGCAGCATTACCGCAGACAAGTCACCAAAAAAAGAATCTGCGTTCAGTTGGTTTATCTGGTGGCTACCACCTATAACAAGGCACTTGCCTGATGTTATACTTGATTGCGGAACCTGGCGAAGATATAACGCTAGCACATCTTTACCGGCTCTGAAATGCATTTCATCCATTGACTCCTTACTTACCGGGATGAATTTGCTTTTATCATTGGTGGTACCGCTGGACTTGGCGAACCATGTAATAGGAGATGGCCATAAAATATTTTGATTGCCTTCTAATATCCGCTGTATATAAGGCCTTAGAGTCTCATAATCATTGATAGGTACATTCTTTTTGAAATCCGGAATGCTATCTATATTTTCAAAGTTGTGTTTTTTGCCATATTCCGTAAACTGCGCTGAACCAATAAGGTTATTAAATACCTGCTGTTGAGTATCAATAGGATTGAACACAAAGTTATCTATAGCACTTTGGCGTAGTTTTATATATCCTTTAAAAGCAGGGCTAATGATACTCATTCGTCTCTTCGTTTTTTAAAATGTTAAGTTCCTGCGTATAGCAACTCCGAATTGGCTAAGCTACAATTTATTGTTTATTCTCAATAGGGTTATAGTCCTTCCGCTTTAATTCGAAGTTTCTGCCAAGATAGACCTTTCTAACCTGTTCATCGGCAGCTAACTCTTCTGCAGTGCCTGATTTTAATATTTTGCCCTCAAAAAGCAAATAAGCCCTGTCTGTGATGGAAAGGGTCTCCTGTACATTGTGGTCGGTGATGAGAATGCCAATATTTTTAAACTTTAAACGGGCAACAATTGATTGGATATCTTCTACGGCTATGGGGTCAATGCCTGCAAATGGTTCATCAAGTAATATAAATCTGGGGTCAACAGCCAGCGCCCTGGCTATTTCTGTACGCCTTCTTTCCCCCCCACTTAATACATCTCCCGGACTTTTGCGTACATGAGACAAATGAAATTCATCTAAAAGAGACTCTAATTTTGCAAGCTGCTCTGCTTTAGTAAGCTTTGTCATTTCCAACACAGCCAGGATATTGTCCTCAACAGACAATTTACGAAATACCGATGCTTCCTGTGGCAGATACCCAATGCCCATTTTGGCGCGCTTGTACATCGGGAGCTTAGTAATATTCTCATCATCAAGAAACACATCACCTTCTTCGGGTTTTACCAGCCCCACTACCATATAGAAAGAGGTAGTTTTTCCTGCACCATTTGGGCCAAGTAGTCCCACTATCTCTCCCTGCTGCACTTCAAATGAAACATGATTTACTACTGTCCTGCTTTTGTATCGTTTCACCAGCCCTTGCGTGTGTATTTTCAATGTGATACTATTTTGGGCAAAAATAGCAAACCCCCGGCAACATAATACATGTCAATTATTTTATGGTAATAATGTTGAGGCATAGGCAATAATAACAGGAATGTATCTATTTTTGTCAATTATACTATATGAAAGTAACTGAACATTTATCCAGTGCTAAGAAAACTATTGTCTCACTGGAAATATTACCACCAACAAAAGGGAAAAGCATTGAATCAATTTATTCCCATCTTGACCCACTGATGGAATTCAATCCTTCATTTGTAAATGTTACTTATCATCGTGCGGAACAGGTATTTAAGAAGCGCTCAGATGGGAATTTTGAACGGGTAGAAATACGTAAACGTCCTGGCACCGTGGGAATATGCGCTGCAATAATGAATAAATATAAGGTAGAGGCGATACCTCACCTTATTTGTGGAGGGTTTAGCAAGGAAGAAACAGAGAATGCGTTAATAGACCTCCATTTCCTGGGGGTAGAGAATGTTCTGGCGTTACGTGGTGATGCTGCAGCTAATGAAAAGTTTTTTACTCCTCATCCTAACGGACACAGATATGCCGAAGACCTTGTAAAACAAGTAATCAATCTGAATAAAGGACATTACCTGGAAGAAGACATTATGGAAGGTGTAAAAACTGATTTTTGCATAGGTGTGGCCGGTTATCCTGAAAAGCATTATGAAGCCCCCAACATTGATACTGATATATATTATCTGAAGCGCAAGATAGACTTGGGTGCAGACTATGTGACCACACAAATGTTCTTTAATAACAAACATTATTGGAACTTCTTGAACAAATGCAAAGAGCATGGAGTAGACGTTCCGATCTTACCGGGGTTAAAACCGCTAACCAGCAAGCGCCAATTAACAATGATTCCGAGTATTTTTAATGTGGAAGTGCCTGTGGAGCTATATAATGAAATGATGAAGGCAAAAACCGAAGAGGATTGTGAACAAGTAGGTGCTGAATGGCTTTTGCAACAATGTCGGGACCTATTAAAAAATAATGTTCCAGTATTGCATTTTTATACGCTGGGCAAGCCGAATGTGATATATAATGTGTTGAAGCAGCTTTTTTAGCATGATAATAAATTACATCGCACCATAGTTTCTTAATATTTCTTTTGCTATCTGCAGGCGTATTTTGCTCCAGTCTTTAGTAGTGTCGCTTTTGTCAATATCAAAGTTTTCTGCAAAGAAATATGGATACATGCGGACATCACTTTTATTCATTGATTCTTTAGGCTCGTTTACATGTTCAATACGTTCTACAAAACCAACCAGCCATAAAGTAGATCTATCGCCTACATTGCCCCAGCCCGTTTTATAATACAGCTTATATCCTGTGCTATCCTCACGAAGCATCATGCTACGCACTATGCGCTGTGAGCGCTCAGATAAAGGCAGTTGATTAAAATATAATTGCTTCAAAAAACCGACCTGTTCATCGGCAGTTATTTGCAGTGAATTATCCAGCCAGAAAGAGTCGATATGCGGCCCGATTTTCATATTGCCATACTTCACTGTATCCATGTAGTGTTGCATGCTGGAGCGGCCTATACGTCTTGCAAGTTCCTGGTAGTATGGCACACAGCTTACTGCAAATGCTTCACGCATTGTCAGGTCTTTATCCCATTCAGGCTTGCGCTTTACCCCATCCCATTTTATTACTAACTGGTCGTCGGGGGCAACCGCTGTTTCTAAAGCCGCCAGTGAATTAAATATTTTGAAAGTGGATGCAGGTAATAAGCGCTGTGTGCATCGGTCTTTGTTATAATAGTGTACAGATTCATGATTATTGTCACGCAATATGAAACATCCATTTTTAATACCATTTGCTGTGAAATATTCCCCCCAATCGCTATGCTCTTTTATTCTGGTTTTGGCACAAGAGGAGAGAAATACTATAGATACAAAAGATAATATAAAAGAAGTGCGCATATAAATTATTGAGTTTTCTCAGATTGTGGCAAAGGTAAGGTGAGTGGATAACTAAAAAAATACCTAAAAATGCAATTAGGAAATAAGAATAAATAGTTGGCACATATTTATTATTTGCCTAACAATAATATTTAATCATTAAAATGTTTATTATGAAGGTGCTTACAAATGCAATTAAATTTAGAACACTTGTTTTAAATATAGTAATTATTGCTACTGCTATAATTCCGGCAAATGCTCAGCAATATGTCCCAACAGACCAAAATTCGACTGTGCAATTCAAGATCGAAAATCATCTGATGGGTAGCACTACTGTTACGGGTTATTTTAAAGGGCTGAAGGGGATTATTGTTTTTGATCCTAATTCATTGGCTAATGCATCGTTTGATGTGTCTGTAAATGTCCGTACAATTAGCACAGGCATTGGAATGCGGGATAATGATCTGAAAAAGGAGAAATTTTTTGATGCAGATAAATATCCAACAATGCACTTTAAATCAACTAAGGTGACTAAAGGCAGCCAGGCTAATACCTATATGCTATATGGTAACCTGACAATAAAGAATGTTACAAAACCTGTCACTATCCCCTTCAAAGCTACGCCTTCAAATGGCGGATGTATATTTACAGGAACATTCCAGGTAAATCGTATGGCCTACAATGTATCTGCAGATAAAGGGAAAATTGAGGACAATGCAAACGTGATGCTAAAAGTGTTTGCGAA
>DATNFP010000088.1:0-24747 GCA_035606335.1 Flavipsychrobacter sp.
AAAAAATATTGCAAAAATTTAGCGCGTGAGAGAATTTAGAAAGAGAGTGGGGGAAATTAGAGCGAGAAACAGAGCGAGAGCGGAGGGAAAAAATGAAAGCGGGAGGGCTTCGCTCCCCGCTCCCGCTTTCATTTTTTGTGCCCAGGACTGGATTCGAACCAGCACATCCTTGCGAACGCTGCGACCTGAACACAGTGCGTCTACCAATTTCGCCACCTGGGCTTGTTCAGGAACAAGGGATGCAAAGATAAGTGCAGTTTTGATAACTAACAAACGATGTAGAACTAATTATATCACCATGAGGCTGCAGCCTCTTAGCACTGCATGGTCCATACGACCCAATACCTGGAAAGTACCATCTGGTGCAATGTCTCCTATGTCTTCTGTGGCGATGAATGAACAGGAATGAATATTAGCAAGATCAATAATATTGAGGCAACCTACCCCACTCTTTTTTACTTCGAGGGGATCGTTTATATCTCGAACCAATACACGCATTGTAGAAGAAGGTGTAAAAATACCATCCTGAAGTGCGTAAGCCTGTGAAAGCAACTCGGTCATGCCGTATTCGGAATGTACCTGCTGCAAATGCCATTGTTGCCTTAGATAATTATGCACTTCTGCTCTTGTCCATTCTTCACGGCGACCTTTCATACCACCTGTCTCCATTACGATGGTATTGCTTAATGACATAGGGTATGCTTGCGCAAAATCGAGCAATGCAAAGGTGACGCCTAACAACAAAACTTTTTGTCCTTTATTTTCAAGCTCTCGCAATGTGTTTGCCAGCTTTTCCCATTCATCGAGATAGAAGCCATTTGCTGGATGTTTACTTTCTTCCATCAGCACTTTAGCCATGTGTACCAACGAGGCATTTTTGCGCTCAAGGTAAGAGGGTAATAATGCAAGGATCGCATATTGGTTTGGCTTTCCGTAAAATTGCTCAAAGCCTTTTAATAAAGATTCCCGATAAATTGATTGGTCATAGACAAGATGCCTGCCTGGAATTTCGCCGGTGGTGCCGCTTGTTTCGAAAACCAAAGCGGGCTTATCCCATGTGCCTGTTTTTATTTTGTGCGTTTTGAAAAATGATATTGGCAAAAAGGGTATTTGTTCGATTTCTTTTACATCATGGGGGCTGATGTTTAGCGTATCTGTAAACAGCCTGTAAAAAGCATTGTTATTATATTGATACCGGAATACAGATAATGCAATATGTTCGAAATTATCAGCGTTAATAGTATTTATAAATTCCTGATTTATTAACTCTACTTTATAAGTCACTTTAGCTAACTTTGGTAATATGAAAAAATATGCCGGTATCTGGGTGTTGGCAGTAGTCACAATAATTTTTGTGCTACCTACAGCCTGCACTAAAAATAATGTATCCCCAGTGCCATCCATATATTATCTGAATATGTATCCAGATTCGATAATGGCAGGATCGAGCAAAGATACTGTGAATATACAATTTCACCTGCAGGATGGCGATGCCGACCTTGGGAATGACCCTAACAGCACCAACTATGATCTTTATATAAAAGACAGCCGCTATGATACCTTCCAGGGATATTTTTTCCCGCCGATAGCATCGCAGGTAGAAGATCCTAAAAAGGGGCTGGAAGGAATATGCACTTTCCAAATGCTTGCGGCACTGATCATACCACGCCAGGATTCGATACATATAAAACAAGGCGATACTGCCAGCTTCGAACTATATATTACGGACAGAGCAGGCCACAAAAGCAATCATATAACAACACCCAAGCTGTATATAAAGCCATAGCAATCTATCAGCATTATACAGTTGCTGTATTAGTATTGTTTACGATCTCCTTTATTACATCATCAAGATAATTTGTAGTGGTCCTGATGCCATCCAGTATTTCTTTATTAACGGGATCGGCAGGATCATCGTAATTGAAGAGCTGGACGAGACCCAATATATTAGCGACTGGGCCTCTCACTTTATGCGATTGAAGCCACGCTATTTCCATCAGCTTTTTGTTTTGTGCCTGTATCTGTATGGCTTGCTCTTTTTCTTCGGTTATATCTCTGAAATAAACAGCCAGTCCATCTTTTGTGGGATAGGCATTTACTAAAAACCATTTTTGCAATTGTGGGAAATAATCTTCGAAATGAACACTTACCTGGTCCTCAATGGCCTTGTGGAGCTCTCGGTAAAATTGCAGATCGATAACAGAAGGGAAGTTTTGCCAAATGTTCTTACCGATAATATTTTCTCTGCGGCGCCGTAATAGTATTTCTGATTCTTTGTTGATATAGGTGAATTCCCAGTTGGCATTTACCGCAAAGAAGCCATCGGTAATACTTTCAAGAATAGTTTCGATCTCGCTTACATTCAGTTTCAATTGCTCTTCCACCATTCGCAGGCGTGTAATATCAACTGCAATGCCATTAATGACGTCAGCTTGTCCCATTCGTCCCTGTTGCAGCACAGCCTGGTTGTGAATGTACTTCAGTGTACCATCCTTATGAAAAATACGATATTCAAAAGAAGCCTTGCCATCTGCCAAAACATTATCCATTGCTTTTCTTACCAGCTTTCTGTCTTCCGGGTGGATAATATCGAATAGTATCTTATTATCCCCTATCAGCTCTGTAGGTTTGTGACCATACACATTCACGCAAGCAGTGTTGATATAAAGAATCTCGAAATTATCTGCCCTGCACGACCATATTACTTCATTTACAGAAGCAAGAATATCATCGAGGCGTTTCTTCTGAACTTTTACAAGCTGATTGAGCTCTTCATTTCTTTGCTCTATTATGACCTTGTTGTTAATATCCATTGCAAGCATCACCCGTGCCATCTTGCCACCAAACCTCGTTGCATGCGAATAAACCTGTGCAAAAAAGGCTTCTCCATTCTTTTTCACATGTCTGCGCCTGCCACTATCGTAAAAGCTATTTAATGTGGGCATTTTTACAATCTCGAGCAATGTAGATATATCATGCTTAGGACGGAGATCGTGCACCGCCATGCGCAGAAATTCCTCATTGCTATAACCGTAAAAATGTATTGCCGCAGCATTCACGGCTAAAAATTTCAGCGTAATGCAATCATAGACCCACATGGGGATGGGGCTCTCCTCAAACAATTTTTTATAGTCTGCCTGAGCATTATCAAAATCGTAATAAACCTGCTTTCTCACAATTACAAAAAAATTTCCTCGTTACCTTTCTATTTAGAAATTAACGTCAATTTAAATGAATTAAAAGCGGTCATTAGATTTGCGGTTGTCAATAACAAATCAATAATAAATTAAATTTAATTATATTTATTATTGACGCAAGAACATCGTGTAATAAAGAAATTGATGTTAATAATTTTTTGTGGGCAACCTATTTTACTAACATGATCTTATGTGTATAAACATAGTTGTTGGCACTAATGCGAACAAGGTAAAGACCTGTAGGTTTATTGCTCAGATCCAGCTTGTATTGTCCCGAATTAACACTCTGAAGATCTAATTGCAAACACTCAACGCCAATGGTATTCAGCACATCAATTTTAACCTCAGTGGGGTGATCAAAATTTAAGTTGACGTAGGCAATACCATTGGTGGGATTGGGAAAGACCGATATTGTATTAATGCTTTTTTTCTGAGTATTGACATAGGTGGTACCGCATGAAATTGCATCCAAAACAGTATCGCCCAGGTTATCCGGATCCAGCCAATCTTTAAGACGGGTTGCGGAACTCGATGGGCTTTCGAATGTATATAGCCAATTGAGATAAAATTTGCTATACTCCGCATAGTCGGCCATAACATCACCGTTAGCATTCTTGGTTAAACAAACAGGTGAAAAAACAAAGCCTCCGCTTAAATCACCTATTAATCGTCCGTTGGGATCGAACAAACCACCGCCGGAAGAACCTTCTTCTGTGCCGCCGGTTGCCCAATTGACTTCCCAGTGCGAATCTATTTCTCCATTATTAAAATTTCCCAATGGTGAAACAGTTTGAGAAAGAGCAACCTTCATTACATCGCCGGACGGGTGATGAAAACTGACACACTGGGCAGTGGGTATATCGCCTGTCCTATCCCATCCTACAGCATAGGCGCCGTAGGTAGCTGGAATAGCAGAGAGTAGCTGAAGCAAAATAAAATCGCCGGCAATTTTGTCTGAAGAGCTATCGTATGAAGACCTTGCCTTAAAAGTTCCACCTGTTATCGTTTGTGAATAGTCCGGTTGCGGGCCGGTATATTTACAATCGGGAGTTTCGTAATTAAAATAAAATACCCAATTGCGGAAAGTAGTATTAGATGTGCTATTAGTAGGCTCCACGTGACTTGCCGTAAGCATATAAGGAGTACAATCCTGCCTTGTGTTATTTACAATTATGCCGCTTGCGCCATACACAAATCCTCCTGAAACATACTCAATCTTTACCGTGGCCTTTCTCTGTGCTGCAAAGGTAGTACCCTCACAAATTGCATTTACTTCACACGGAGAAGATGAGTCGTAATCTAAAATTGGCTTTCTTGCAGCACTTAATAAACCTCCCCGATCAGCATATTTATCCAAGTATTTTACAGACCTATAAAAAACCGCAGCGTCATTTATGTGCAATGCGATAGCTGAAGGGTCTACGTCAGCATCAAGGTCGAGCTCCAGGTTTACTACTTCACCCTGAACTTTTTCATTTGCCCATTGTCCATCTTCGGGGACTTCGGCAGAAGTATAGGCCCCTAATACTTGCTTTTCATTTTCATTGTACAAATAATATTTTACCCCACCAGGTAAATGGATCTTATCGTAATAAATACCAATTGCAGCAGAATTAGGTATTTTAACCTGGGCCTTCCAAACTTTCCGGCCGTCATTTAATGTTGTCATTACTCCTGAGCCGGGATAGCTAATATCAGCAGGCATTAAAGCACCGATACGAAATAAGTGATTAGGCTTATTTATGACTTTACTATCTTCTGCTACCAGGGCTTGTATGTTTGGAGATGGTAATGTTTCCTGTGGTATATATTGGCGGGCACTAATATTGCCGATTTCAGAGAAGCTTAATGGGATGCCACCCTCATTGATTTGGGCATTTGCAGCTATAGAAAATAAAAACAAGATAGAAATCGTAAACAGCTCCTTCATGGTTCATTATTGATCGTATTAAAGTTATGATATTTTCCTGCACTACCTTATTTGCAATTAGAACGATAAAAATATTGTTCCATCAAATATGCTCAAAAAAATAATTTGCGTAACTGAAAGGTTTCACATAAATTTGTAACCGAAAGGTTTCAGATAAAAACCTTAAATAATGAGAAGAGATGTATTCCAGGCAATAGCCGATCCGACAAGAAGAGAAATAATTAATCTGATCGCGCATCAATCGCTTAATCTTAATGCTGTTGCAGACAATTTTACCATCAGCAGACCTGCAGTATCCAAACACATAAAAATACTCACTGAATGCGGGCTCATTGTTATTACACAACAAGGCAGAGACCGCTATTGCACAGCCAATTATAAAAAACTTGGAGAAGTATCGGATTGGGTGAATCAATACAAGACATTCTGGACAAGCAAGCTGGATGCGCTTGAAAGATTCCTTGATTCAGAACAGAAGAAACGGACCAGAAAACGTAAATAATCACTAATAAAAACAAGAACAATGCAAGCAAAGACAGAACCAATAATTGTAGAAAGAGTATTTAATGCTCCAATTGCCAGAGTATGGCAAGCCATTACAGATAAAGACAAAATGAAAGAATGGTATTTTAATATCGATGCATTTGAACCAAAAGTGGGATTCAAGTTCCAATTCATCGGTGGCAGCGATAGTAAAAAATATACACATCTGTGTGAGATAACAGAAGTGATACCCGAGAAAAAACTCACTTATAGCTGGCGATACAAAGATTATGAGGGAAATTCCTCAGTGACATTTGAACTATTTGCTGATGGCGATAAGACAAGACTTAAATTAACACATACTGGCCTTGAAACATTTCCGCAGGACACGCCTGACTTTGCAAGAAAGAGCTTTGCAGCAGGCTGGGACTATATTGTTAACACGTCTCTGAAAAATTACCTTGAAAAAATGTGAGAGTGTAGTGTGTTATTGTTTTATTTTTAATTTTTCCATTAGTAAAAATAAGTAGTGTCCTCTCATCTTTCTTCTGCGAAGTAACAGATTTAGGTGGGAGGCTTTCTTTGCACAGCTTAGTTCCTTTCTTTTTATATTATTATTACTTTTAGCATACCAATCCCAAAATATGCTATCAGAAATTCTAAAGGCAATACCACCTGAAGTAATTAAATTTCTGCTGGTTGCCATATTTTCTCTCCTCATTGGCCTGGAACAACGCAGGCACATTGCTAATCTTGCTTTTGAGAGTGTGTTTGGTACCGACCGCACATTTACACTGATAGGTATCCTGGGGTTTGTTCTTTATGTGATAAGTCCGCAAAATTTTATTCCCTTTCTGTGCGGGGGTGCTGCTATTGCCATTTATCTCGGAATATACTACCTCGAAAAGATAAGGTTACATCAAAAATTCGGATTTACATCTCTTGTCACGGCATTGATCACGTACTGCCTTGCACCGCTGATCTATACACAGCATTTATGGCTGGTGCTGCTGATAGTAGTAGTGGTGCTGGTAATTACAGAGATCAAGGAAACACTTTTTGAGTTTACACAAAAATTCGATCATAGCGAATTTATTACGCTGGCTAAATTTCTGATCATTGCCGGTGTGATACTGCCTTTACTCCCTGACAAACCTATATCGCCCGATATTACCATCACACCCTATAAGTTCTGGCTTGGTATCGTTGCAGTATCAGGCATTTCTTATTTCAGCTACTTGCTTAAAAAATTTGTGTTTCCTGATTCTGGCATTATTCTCACAGGTATATTAGGAGGATTGTATAGTAGTACAGCCACAACAATAATTCTTGCAAAAAAGAGTAAAGAAAACCCTTCGGACAATAAGGAAGTCCCGGCCATAATGCTTGCGACCACAATGATGTACCTGCGCATATTGCTGCTCGCGTTTTTCTTTGATAAGGATATAGCAATACGCCTTCTCCCATCGTTTGCCATTTTTATTGTTGGCTCAGCACTTATTGCTATTTATTTCTTAAAATTCAGGAAACATATCGTAGTTGCACCCGATAACGAAAAGAGCGTTAAAGCGGGCAGCAACCCATTGGAATTTAAAACGGCATTGCTGTTTGCTGTCTTATTTATATTCTTTGCCTTCGCAACGGCTTTTGTAAAAAACCATTATGGCACAAAGGGGATCAATGTTCTCGCATTTATAGTAGGAGTAACAGATATAGACCCCTTCATTATCAACCTTTTCCAGAGCAAATGGAGTGCCGCGGCAGACGCAATGATCGTTACCGCTGTACTAAATGCCATATCCAGCAACAATTTGCTAAAAATGATATATGCGACCGTATTTTGTGAAAAAGCCCTTAGGAAACAACTAATTGCAGCATTTAGTATTTTAATAATATTAGGGCTGGTGATGGCTTACATTTAAATAACAGGCCCACTTTTACTATTTATCGATAATTTAATATAAAAAGACGACCTTTAGGTACACAAAAACGAAAAATTAAAGTATGGGTCGATCTCAGGAAACAGTAGGTAAAAAAGAAAAAGAAAAGAAGAAAGCCAAGAAAAAGCAAGACAAAGAAGAAAAGAAACAGGAACGGAAGGCCAACAACAGCAAGGGCAAAAGCCTTGAAGATATGATGGCATATATAGACGAATATGGCAATATCTCATCCACGCCACCTGACCCGAGGAAAAAAGTAGTTATAAATCACGAAGACATACAATTAGGTGCAGCCAAACGTGAAGACGATGGAGTACCGGCCATAAGAACCGGGAAAGTGTCATTCTTTAATGAAAGCAAGGGCTATGGGTTTATCATAGACCAAAATACGAGAGAAAGTATTTTTGTCCATGCAAATGGCCTCCAAACACAGATTAAGGAGAATGATATCGTAACCTTTGAAACAGAAAGAGGCCCCAAGGGACTGGTAGCCATAAATGTAAAAAAGACAAAATAACTAACGGCTATAGCCAAAGGTTGATTTATATCTAATATTTAAGAAATTATTTAATATTTTTCCGTATCTTTGCACCTTCATTAATTTTTTTATTTATTTAATTTACAATGCAAGAAGGTACAGTAAAATTTTTCAATGAAACCAAAGGATTTGGTTTCATCACACCATCAAATGGTGGTCAGGACATTTTCGTTCACGTTTCAGGTCTTCGCGATGAGATCCGTGAAAACGACAAAGTGTCTTTTGAAGTACAAAATGGTCAAAAAGGTTTAAATGCAGTGAACGTTCGCGTTCTCTAGTTTTTGCATAAATAATCATTTAGGAGTCCTGCTGTGGCAGGACTTTTTTTATTACAGGTATCTCTTTTGAATTAACATTTTATTGCCCCAATAAAGACTATCTTTCATAAATGCTTACAGTTAACGATGTGTACAGGAAAATAAAAGAAATGAGCACACAGCAATGGAACCCACGCCCTGTAATACAGATCAGTAATATCTCACAAGAACTTAATATCAGCAGGGAAGCATTAATGCCCATTCTCGCAGAACTCGGCGATATGAGGCTGATACGATTTAATGAATCCGCAAAAACATCCTTAAAGCTTACCTTACTTGGCAATAATGTGAATAGGACTAAGGTGTAAGAGCTGTCTTGAAAATCCTTATGCCGCTGTATCTCCCTTAACTATGTCTTCCGCCAGCATTTTTGCCTGAGTTATTACCGTATCAACTGCTTTTTCCTGCAGATCAGGAGGATAACCATACAAGCGCAAAATTCTCCGAATATTTCTTCTCAGCGCAGACTGAACGCTTTCTTTTATTGTCCAGTCTATAGTTGTGCTGCTTCGCACGGTTTTTAAAAGCTCCTGCGCTATATGTTTCAATGTATCATTGCCAAGGATGGCAACAGCGCTATTGTTTACTTCTAATGCTGTGTAAAATGCATATTCCCGATAGTCTAATCCAAGTTGCTCTCCTTTTTTATCCGCTTCTTTTATTTGTTCCGCGAATGGGATCAATACTTTTTCTAAAAACTCTACCGTATCTATCATTCCATTGTGATAACGCTTAATGGCATCTTCAAGCATTTCAGAAAACTTCTTGCTTTCTACAAGGTTGATTTTTGTCCTTTTTTTGATTTCATCTTTCAATAATTTTTTCAATAGCTCAACAGCGAGGTTTTTTTGTGGCAGATTTTTTAATTCCAGCAGAAAACGCTCATCCAGAATTTCTATGCTTGGTTTTTTAATTCCTGCCGCATCAAATACATCTATCACATTATCCGCCGTAATAGCCTCTGAAATGATTTGTTTGATGGCTGTTTCAATTTCTTCGTCTTTTTTACCACTTTCATTCCTATCAGAAATTTTTACCAATCTTGTTTTGATAGCCTGAAATAATGCTACATCGTCGCGTATAGCTATCGCTTTTTCATGCGGAACGGAAATAGCAAACGTCTTCAGTAAGTTCTTTGTATTCTCTACAAAGCTTTGCTCTCCATTTTCCTGGCTGAAGATATAGTCAACAATTACAGGGATATATTTTAGCTTCTCTTCAGGAGTAAGCGCATAGAATTTTCGCCAGTCGAAATGCCTTAATTGATAATCTATTGCCTCATAAAGCTCCAGCATTTTAGCGACTGCCAATTCCTGGTCAAGTGTTGGTTTACCTTCGCCTCCACTTGCAGTGTAGTCCGCCAAAGCATCTTTTAATTCTTGCGCTATACCCAGATAATCCACTACCAGGCCGCCTGCTTTGCCTTCTGTAAACACACGATTTACCCTTGCTATTGCTTGCATCAGGCTGTGTCCGCGCATTGGTTTATCTACATACAGTGTATGCAGGCATGGGGCATCAAAGCCTGTTAGCCACATATCTCTTACTATCACCAATTTCAAGCTATCAGCCGGCTTTTTCAGTCGTTCTCCAATAGCTTTTCTTTTTAATTTATTTCGGATATGCGGCTGCATGTTCAGTGCGTCGCTCGATGACCCAGTCATCACCACCTTTATAGTTCCTTTATCATCTTCATCAGAATGCCAGTGCGGGCGCAGTCGTATAATTTCGTTATACATCTCCACGCATATCCGCCTGCTCATACATACAATCATGGCTTTGCCATCCAATACAGCGTTCCGCTGCTCAAAATGGTTTACGAGATCTTCAGCTATTTTCTTTATCCGGTTTGGGTTGCCTACTATCGCTTCCAACCGTGTCCATTTAGCTCTTAATTGCTGGCGGTTTGTGAGCTCTTCACCTTCTGTTAGCTCTTCAAATTGCTCATCTATTTTCACTTTTTCAGCATCTGCAAAATGCACTTTCGCAAGGCGGCTTTCGTAAAAAATAGGAACAGTCGCTTTGTCCTTTACCGCCTGCTGTATGTCATAAATATCCACATAGTTGCCAAATACAGCCTGTGTATTTCGGTCTGCGCTTTCAATAGGTGTTCCGGTGAATCCTATAAATGAGGCATTGGGTAAAGCATCACGCAAATGTTTGGCAAATCCATCTATAAAATCATATTGACTGCGGTGTGCTTCATCGGCAATTACTACTATGTTTTTTCTTTCGCTAAGTGGTTTTGTGTCTGCTCCTATATATTCGACACGTGTCTCGCTTACCACATTGGGTTGCGTAATGTCTTCTTCGGCAGGCATAAACTTCTGTATGGTAGTGAACACAATACCTCCTGAAGCTACGCTTAATAAAGTCCGCAGATTCTTTCTGTTTTCCGCTTGTTGTGGTTCCTGCCGTAATAGTTGCTGGCAATTGGTAAATGTCTCAAAAAGCTGGTCGTCCAGATCGTTTCTATCTGTTAAAACAACAAGCGTAGGATTTTGCATTAATGGCTCAACTATTAGCTTGCCGGAATAAAACACCATACTAAGGCTTTTGCCGCTACCCTGTGTGTGCCATATTACACCGCCTCTCCTGTCGCCACCTGCGCTGGTTGCCTGTACAGTACTTCGCACAGCTTTGTTCACTGCATAATATTGATGATATGCAGCAACTTTTTTCAGTGTTTTATTCTCACTCTTTTCAAAAACAACGAAATGAAGAATTAAATCCAGCAATGTAGATTTATTGAGCATGCCGGTAAACATTACTTCCATCTCCGGCTGCAGGGTATCTGCAGTAGTTCTCCCATCTTTTGTTTTCCAGCTCATAAAGCGGCTCCAGTCGCTCGTAATTGTTCCGCATAGCGCATCCCACCCGTCAGAAACAATGATCAGTTCATTATAGGTGAACAAAGAAGGGATAGCCCATTTATATGTCTGTACCTGGTTGAAAGCAGTTTTTACATCTGCATTTTCATCTACTGCATTTTTCAGTTCTATTACCACTAATGGCAATCCATTAATGAACAGAATAATATCAGGACGCTTATTTTGATTGCCCTCAATAATCGTGAATTGATTCACGGCCAGGAATTCGTTGTTATCCGGGTTATCAAAATCTATTATATACACCTGCTCGCCACGAATACCATCTTCTTTCCTCGCATCTACTTCTACTCCCTGGGTAAGATATTTATGAAAAGTTTCATTGTTGATTAGCCCATCAGGGCTTTCGGTACGTAACACTTTCTTTAATGCATCATCTTTCGCTTCCTGCGGAATATTAGGATTAAGTCTATCAATAGCATCACGTAGCCTGGTTGTAAGCACCACCTCATTATATTGCCGTTCAGGATGTTCACCATCCGGACCAATGTCCACTCCATTAAGATATTGATATCCTAATGACTGTAAATAGCTAAGCGCAATTTGCTCTATTTGGTTTTCGGTAATGCTATTTTTCATATTAGCATAAATATAGCTTGTGCATTTGTGTCGTTTGCCTGCTGTATTGAAACTTTACCACTGGCAAGTTTTTTATTAATTCTTATACAATTGTATCGACTTATGGCATTGTTAGCCCTTATCTTTGGCGTATTGATACTTAGTGCGCAAATTAAATCATCGCAATTTTGTCTGTCATATTGATAGATTGCATTAGCTAAAAGATTAGAATAATCCCCCATAGTATAAAAAGCCACTTTTTTTCTTTTATATAAAACAATATCAGAAAAATCATTGGGATTGCCGCCTATGGATTGACGATTAGTGGAAGTACCTCCATTATTGCAAAGCTTATTCCAAACTAAATTTAGCGTAGTAGTTTTCCCAATATTTGGCATTCCCCGTAAAACTATTATTCTCATATTTTATTAAAATTCCTTATTCCAGTCAGGAAGTTTTTTATAAATATCAAAATATTGCTGCATCATCAAGCCCTCTATATATCCAGGTAGGTCTTTGCTATCTCGGTAAAAAGTAATAAACCAATGAATCGTCAAAGTATCTATATTTCCAGTTTCTATTTTTTGTTTAAAGTAAGATTCTCGTCGCATCTTTTCATGAATGTTATTAATACGGACACGTAATGTTTGTTTTTTACAGCTACCATTTTGTAAAATAGTTCCAGATTTTCCTATATAAACAATGTCATCATTACCTTTAGCCAAACGTGACACATAATATACTCCATGTAAATCAGGAACTTCTTTACTTACTATACGTAAACTATCTCCCGTTGTAAAGGAAAAATGACCTTGTCTATATTTTTCTAATTCTGAAAATATCATTTACTTTTTTATTTCAATTTTGCCGGACATTAATTTAGGCAAAAGGCTGTCACGGACTTGGGTTAATGTTCGTATTTGCAATATGTTTTCATGTTGCTTTTTAATAATTGGAGATATCAAATTACTATATTCATATATTAAATTTGGGTTCTCAGGCATAGCCAGAGTTTTATTTTCTGCAAAATACGTGAATTGAAAGTTGCTGATGCCGGTACTTTGATTTTGATATTCCCAAGTTCCCCCAATACTGTAGAACCGATTAAAAAAGGTGTTCAGAAAAGCTCCAATTTTAATATTACTAGGCTCAATTAACCTACAGAAACTTGCAGGAACTATTGGTAAATCAAATTGCAATAACAACTCATTAGTAAAAAAAATTGTTCTTCCTGTGGGTTGTTCTTTTGAGCCGCCTGATATTTCTAATAATAAGCTCCCATCTGTTATTCTTCTTCGATTTAAATTGTCTTTTTTAATAAATCGAACTGGAACTCTTGAAATATTTCCTAATAAAATGTTGTCAAAATCAGTCCCTCTTACAATATAAACTTTTTCAGAAAATTCTTCGTTTTGCTCCTCTTTCCCCCAATCCCCACCAATAGTATTTTTAAATAATTGACCAATCGGTAAATAATTCCATCCCTTCGGCAATCCGTCCACCAACTTCCCATCAAAGCCTGGAAAATTAAAATCAACAAACCACTCTTTAAAAATAGCTTGTGCTATAGCTTCGAGAGTTTGGTTCATTTGCACATTGAGTTCTATTTTGTCGTCAAGGGAGGAGAGAATTGAGGCTATTTGTTTTTGTTCCTTTATAGCGGGAATTTCGACATAAATATTGTCAAATGTTTGTTTGGTGATAGTATCAAATACTGCGCCATGTGTATTTTTTTTAATTTTATTAATGTTGTATTTAAGTAGATAATAAAGAAAATTATTTTCTGTTTCATCAGTTGCAACTATTCCATAGCAAGATTGATTAAACGCCATATCTTTCCCAAGGACAGCAAGCTCACCAACTGTTCCTCTTGCTGAAATAATAAGTTGCCCTTTTTTTAGAATTTTAGTGCTGCTTTCTTTTAATCCTTTTTCAGTAATAGTTTTTTCGGTTTTATAAACATGTTTTTGGTTATTACCAAAATCAACAACTGATAACCACGGGATCTCCCCATTCCAGTATTCGGAAATACTTGTTTTGGGCGTTCCACCACCAATTAACTCAACTATTCCAGAGAGTTTATATGTTTTCCATTCACTCATAATAATCTGTCATATTTTATACCCAACTTTTACCAGGTTTTTTTTTATTTCAGAATCCAGTGCTATCGCCCGCTCTATTTGTTTTTTCAGTGCCTTAGTTAGCTCCTTCATTTTTGCTTCAAACTCCTGTCCGTCATCTTCCGCCTCTTTAAAATCAATATATCTTCCAGGAGTAAGTATATAATTGTTCTTTCTTACTTGTTCAATACCTGCAGATTTACAAAAGCCGGAGATATCTTTATATTTTTTCTGCCACTGCTTACCGCGCCAGTTGTGGTATGTATCGCCAATAGTAGCAATGTCTTTATCAGTTAGCTCTTTTTGACTGCGGCTTATCATCGTTCCCATTTCGCGGGCGTCAATAAATAATATTTCATTGCTGCGGTTACGGAAATTGTGGTTGGTCTTATTCCTTGCCAGGAACCATAGGCAGGCTGGTATCTGTGTATTGTAAAATAGTTGTGAAGGCAGCGCTACCATACAGTCCACCAGGTCGTTCTCTATCATTTCTTTTCTTATCTGCCCTTCGGTGGCTATATCACTGCTCATGCTGCCATTAGCCAATACAATGCCGGCTGTTCCATAAGGAGCCAGCTTGCTGATGAAATGTTGGAGCCAGGCATAGTTGGCATTGCCGGTTGGGGGTATGCCATATTTCCATTTATGTGTCTCGGCCTTGTTTATGTTGTAATCGCTTACGTTAAATGGTGGGTTCGCAAGCACATAATCTACCTTCAGCTCAGGGAATTTATCATTCATCAGCGTATCCCCCAGCTCTATCTTTGCATCTATACCACGTATAGCCAGGTTCATCTTGGCCAGCTTGTAAGTAGTAGGATTGCTTTCCTGCCCAAAGATGGAGATCTTACCCATGCGGTGCTCATGCAGCTCAATAAATTTTTCGCTCTGCACAAACATGCCCCCGCTACCGCAGCACCCATCATACACCCGCTTTTCAGCTTCAGGCGCCAATATCTCTACCAACAGTTTTACAATGCTTTGGGGTGTATAGAACTGTCCTCCCTTTTTGCCTTCGGCATCTGCAAACTGTCCGAGAAAATATTCAAACACAAATCCTAAAACATCTTTCCCTTTTCCATGTCCATTTTTGCTTAGCGTAATTGAGCCGATCAGATCTATAAGCTCCCCCAATCTTGTCTTATCCAATGCAGGGCGGGCATAATCTTTGGGCAGCACTCCCTTTAGCGAAGGATTGTCCTTCTCTATAGCGTCCATCGCTTCATCTATGTCTTTGCCTATGGTTGGTCGCTTTGCTCTTCCCTGCAGCCATTTCCAGCGTGCGGAAGGTGGCACATAAAATACTCTTTCGGCTGTGTACTCATCCTTATCTTCAGGATCGGCGCCCGTTTCATTCTTTTCGGCATCCAGCTTCTGGTATAATTCATCAAAGGCGTCGGAGATATATTTCAGGAAAATAAGGCCCAGCACCACATGCTTATACTCTGCTGCATCCATATTATTGCGTAGCTTATCAGCAGCAGCCCACAGGGTCTTTTCCAGCCCGGGATTATCAGTCATACTATTATCCTTCTGTTTTTTGTGGCGTTAAAGTACAGAAATTATGTTTTAAAGATGTCATATATAAAACGACTTTATGCTGGATATTAAAGTATAAACAGTCTTTTTGATCAGTTCACGGCAACATTTTGTTCTGGAACATCCGGGATATGATGGCACAATATTTAGGCATTGAATATGAATCAATTTAAAACCTATGAAAAAGATACTGCTCTTATTAATGATGATTGGCCTGCCTGGCTTTATGGTATTAGCACAGGAAAGAGTAAAAAATGAAACAAAGGTCAGGAAAACCAGTACTATCCCTGAAAAGGTGCATAATACAGTTAGCAAGCACAAGCATTATAATGGCTACAAAGTAAAGCACAAAAAAGAGGTAGAAAAGATGAGACATAAGAGACATAAGAAACATTGATCTACTCTTGAATCTATTAATAAACAGGCCAGTAACACTGGCTTGTTTTTTTTAAATGCAAGGGCTTAAATCTTTATCTCTTTGAAGAAGTAAAATTTCATCGGACATTAAAATGTGAATATCCTTTTTTGCCTCTCCCTGCCAACTAAAATATCTTTGCAATAGCAGTAAATATAGCTGTTACAGCTCTTTAAAGTTAGGATGTCTCATCTTTCCCGATCCCGGAAAAAACCGGCAATAAACGGGTAATGAATGAGTAATGCATAGGCAAAGAATGGGGCATGAATGGGTAATAAATCGGTAAAAACCGGCAACAATATTACGTTACAGATAATTACAATAAGCCTTACCCATGGCTCGTTCCGGCAAATAGTAGTAGAGTTTTGGAACGGTTTTCTTATGTTTTTGCACGCAAACAAAAATTTCCCTATGCAGCCTCGAAAAAAATCTAAATCGCTGGTTCTTCTGGCAATGACGCTCGGTTTTGTTGTTGTGCAATTGGATGTTACGGTCGTAAATGTGGCAACAAAAGCAATCGGCTCATCTATGGGCGGCAACATATCCAGCCTGCAATGGGTGGTTAACGCATATACACTTGCTTTCGCTGCACTGATCTTAACAGCAGGAGCATTAGGAGATAGAATCGGAGCGAAACGTGTTTTTGTTGCTGGGTTTGCTATTTTCACAATAGCATCGTTAGGATGTGGCTTTGCTCCTAATCTTATTTCCTTGATTGTGTCAAGAATACTACAGGGACTTGGAGCTTCAATTCTTGTTCCCTGTTCGCTTGCTTTACTTAATCATACCTATAATAATGAAGCCGAACGAACAAGGGCTATAGGCATCTGGGCTGCAGGCGCGAGCGCGGCCTTAGCAGCTGGGCCAATTTTAGGAGGAGCATTGATCTCTTTTTTAGGATGGCGCAGTATCTTTTTTATCAATCTGCCGCTAGGGATATTGGGTATATGGCTCACTGTGCGATATACTACCGAAACAACCCGGTCTTCATCGAGGGGAATAGACTTGTGGGGACAGCTTACTGCTATAGCAGGACTGGCCCTGCTTGCAGCATCGATGATAGAAGGTGGCAAAGAAGGATGGACAAATACATTTGTTCTGTGCGGTTTTGCAGCATTTGTAATTTTTGCTGCTCTATTTATTTATATAGAAAAAAAGAAGCAGAACCCCATGCTTCCATTATCATTATTCGAAAACAAAACATTCAGCGCTAACACTGCAATTGGCTTCCTGATAAATGTTTCTTTTTACGGGTTAATTTTTATCATTAGCCTTTACTTACAACAGGTACGCTCCTACTCTCCGCTGCAAACAGGATTAGCCTTTTTACCCATGATGATAGCCGTTCTCATTGCTAACTTATCAGCTGGGCTTTTAAACAAACTGTTAGGTGCAAAATGGCTTATTATCATTGGTGAAATAATATTTGGTTTAGGATGCATCTTTTTAATAAATATAAATCCACACAGTCATTATATACAAATGGCTCCACAGCTTGCGGCGATGGGGCTTGGAGTAGGCTTGATCGTTCCGCCGATGACTTCTTCTTTGCTTGGCAGCGTAAATAAAAGCCGTTCGGGGATAGCATCGGGAGTACTAAACTCCATGCGACAGGCGGGCAGTGTAGTGGGAGTTGCTCTTTTTGGTTCAATGATCGATAAGAAATTCGTCACAGGATTACATCTCTCTCTCGTTATATCAACAGGCCTATTGCTGTTGAGTATTTTATTTTCATTTAGAATAGCAGGCAAAAAGAATTAAAACGACATTTAGGATATCTTCAAACTGCCCAACACTTTATCTACTATCCTGTCGCAACGTGAAAGATGAAAAGAGTAAACATTATCTTTCATATACTCATTCAGGTGATCTTTTAGCATTGTTTTTGCCCTGTTAAGACGCACTTTTACGTTTGATTCTTCTATGCCTAATGCCTCAGTAGTCTCTTTTACAGAAAGCTCTTCTATTTCCCTGAGCACAAAAACAAGCCTGTATTTCTCAGGTAGTTGTGCAATAGCATTTTCCAATACGCTATTGAGTTCTTTATTGGCTAATATATGAGCAGGCGTTGTCATGATCGAATTATTTACAAGATGCAATTCAGGTTCATTGATGAATCGCTGATTTTTCTTTTTGAGCGCCAGACAAATATTCAGCATTATCCTTATGAGCCAGGTGCCTAGCGAAGAACGATTTTCAAATTCAGCCAGATGTTCATACGCTTTTATATAGGCTGTCTGCATAGCGTCTTCTGTTTCCATATCATCATTTAATATGGACATACCAATGCGAAACAGTCTTTGATTATAGCGGCGTATGATCGCCTCAAAAAGTCTTTTTTCCCCCGCAAGTATCCTGCTTATAAGCACTGTATCAGGAAGCTCAACCGGTTGCTCAATTTTCTGATCCATCATTTATAATTATTAGATAGTTAATTGTTTAAATGGTTACATTATTTTCTAAAAATTTCATTTTGTAACCTTTTTTATGATACATAATCTAACTTATATACCAAAAACGATATTTTATGGCAACGATAAAACAATTGCAGACTACCTTAAGACTTACTTATGGTATAGTACCTATTGTAGCCGGCATAGATAAATTTACAAATTTGCTTACAAACTGGTCAGACTATCTTAGCACCAATATAAAAGGTATGCTGCCAATGGACGCTATGGCGTTTATGAAAACAGTAGGTATAATAGAAATCATAGCGGGGCTTATTGTACTGATACGCCCATTAGTAGGCGCTTACATAGTAATGATATGGCTTCTTTTGATCGCTTTGCAACTTATAATAGGCGGACATTATTTAGATGTAGCTGTCCGCGATATAGTAATGGCAATCGGGGCTTATACATTGGCTCAGCTCACTAAAAACATAGCAGGTAATAAATAAATGAGAACAGAAACACTGATTGAGAACGAAGTGCATGAGGAAAAGATGATCACGGAAGATCTTCCGGAAATGCCTCTAAGGCCAAGCGAGCAAATAAAACAAATAGAATATCACTTTCGCAAAATAATGCTGGCGCTTGGCCTTGACCTTACCAACGACAGTCTTAAAAATACTCCATTGCGGGTGGCAAAGATGTATGTAAATGAAACCTTTAGCGGCCTGAACATTATAAACGAACCTGCCATAACGCTTTTCGAAAACAAGTATGGAAATAAAGAGATAATACTGGAGAAGAATATTCCTCTTTATTCTTATTGCGAGCACCATTTTGTACCCATTATTGGCAAAGCACATATTGCATACATTGCTAAGAAAAAAATAGCAGGACTATCCAAGCTGAACCGGGTAGCACAATATTTTTCGAAGCGTCCACAGGTGCAGGAAAGGCTAACGATAGATATAGCAACTTTCCTTAAAGAAAAACTGCAAACAGAAGATGTTGCAGTTATTATAGAAGCGGAACATCTATGCGTTGCCTCAAGAGGTGTGAGAGACGTAGGCAGCAGCACTACTACAGGAAGCTATCACGGCGTATTTGAGTCAGAAAGAAGAAATGAATTAATACAACTACTACATTTATAAAACATGGAAGAGCATATTGTAAAAATATTATCGATCGAGCCAGTTACACATAATGTGAAACAATTTCGTTTTACCAAACCAGATGGATATCATTTTGAGCCAGGTCAGGCTACCGAGGTATCTATTAATAAAAAAGGATGGGAACATGAAAAAAGACCATTCACTTTTACATGCCTTAATGAACGGGATTACCTGGAATTTACTATTAAGCTATATAGAGACCATAAAGGTGTAACCAATGAGCTCGATAGCCTAAAACCAGGGGATGAATTGATAATAAGAGATGTATGGGGTACTATTCAATACAAAGGCGAGGGATATTTTATAGCAGGCGGAGCAGGTATCACACCGTTCATCTCTATACTCAGGCAACTTAAAAGCGATAATAAGATAAACAATAACCAGCTTTACTTTAGTAATAAAACAACTGCTGATATCATTCTTCATTCAGAGCTGGATGAAATGCTTGGGAAGAATGCACATTATATCATTACTGATGAAAATGAACCGAACGTTAAGAAAGAATATATTGACAAGTCCTTTTTAAAAGAGCATATAAGGGACCTGACGAAGCCAGTGTATGTATGTGGCCCGGATAAAATGGTGCACGACCTGATACATAATTTAAAAGAGATCGGAGCAAGTCCGGAATCTGTAGTTTTTGAAAAGTAGCTAAAGAGATTATCGTTAGCAATCACACTTTATCAGTTACATCATTCAGCACAATTAGTATTCTTTTATCTGATTGTGCTGTCCCATCAATTATTTTTGAATGAACACGGATCAGTCTTCTATCACCGGATGAAGTTTCAAGCTCAAATATTTCCTCTTTTATTACCCCGTTTGTAATTATCGTATCTCTTATTTTCTTCTGCAAGCCGGTTTCACCCCAGAAAGAATGATTAACCTCTGAGATACGTTTTCCTTCTACATTATCATCAGTCAGCTCAAACATTTTATAAAACGCTTCATTGACCTTTACTATTTTCATCCTGGGATCCAAAATAAGGAGAACAGACTGACGGATGGATTGAAATATACTTTCCAGGAACTCATTGGATTCAACAAGAAAACCTTCTAACATTTTTTGCGCCTGTATGTTGTGAACTATCTTAATAATGTATCGCTGGCCTTCCTTGTCCTGCACTAAGATGGATTCTCCATTTACCCATATCAGACTCCCATCTTTGCGCATTAAATAATTATTGTCGTTTGCGGCACCTTCGGCTGTTACTTTTTTTATCTCGGTCTCCGGTTTTCCCGATTCCCGGTCGGCATTAGTAAATAATATCCTGAAATTCCTTCGTTCAAGGTCGCTATTCTCATAACCTGAGAGGGTTTTAAAAGCTTCATTTGAAGTGATATAGGTACCGTTTTCATCTAAAATCAGTATGCCATTATTCTTCGAATTGTTGTATATAAAATCAAAAAAATCGGAAGTATCGAACATAAAACAACTATTTCCTGGTCACAAGCATATACCATAAAAAACTAAGCCACGGCATACAGCTCCTTTGATAATACATTATACCTGTGTAAAAATCGCTGTGTTAATATCATGTTAGAACATGTACAGCAGCCTGAGCGATACCAAATTGTTAAATTGCCCTCTATCGCCATAGGAGAACCCGTAGGGAATTCTATCTAATGGTCTTATAGATATGAGAGAATATTGGAAGCGAGCATCTGCATACCAATGCTTGTACAACTTCATACCCACGCCGAAAATGTAATCAACATCAACATTATTGAAATGGTTACGTACCGGATCTATGGACACCGGCTGGTCCATTTCGGCCCATTCTTTAGCACTGATCAATCTCGCATAAGAGCCCCCGGCCTCAAAATCGACACTTCTGCTGAGGCCATTTAATTTAAGAATACAATGCAGTAATAAAGGCACTTCTGCATAATTCAGATTTATAAAATATTTACCGATGTAAGTACCTACATATACAGATTGTTCCATGTCCGCTCCCCTACTGCCCTTTTGGGAATAGAGCAACTCCATACTAACACCAAATGTTTTATTGAAATGAATATATACTATCCCACCGGTGTTAAGCCCTATTTTATGATAACCGCTATATGTATCACCATCCACCTGGGTGAAATTTGCACCCAATATTAATCCACCATTAAAGGTCATATGAGGGTCTTCAATATAAAAATTATCCTGGGCGCCAGCCGTATTGCACCCTGCAGTAATGAAAAGGAGGAGAAAGAGCAAATATCTTCCCGGCACAGATGTAAGCAGTTTATGTAATAACGTGAAAAAGTAAATTTAATTGTTTTGAGGCAATTTAATGATAGAAAAAAGTTAATGCCTTAGACAATACATAGGAGTATTTTTACTTTTGATACTATTAAAACCTAATGTATGAGCCATAGACATGAAATTGAAGAAACAGTGATAAAAATATTCCGGGCGGCTGATAAGAGAGATTGGGAGCTAGTTAAAGCATCTTTCTCAGAAAATGTTTTGCTTGATTATACATCAATGAATGGCGGAGAGCCAGTACAAATAGCTGCAGACGCTATAATAACCTCATGGAAACAGTTTTTACCGGGCTTCAAAGCAACGCATCATCAGTTAGGCAATTTTATTATTGAGGTACAAAACGATTCTGCAAGTTGTCTTTGCTATGGCACAGCTACACATTATTTGCCTAATGAAAGTAATCAAAATGTCTGGACAGTGGTTGGGGATTATGAATTTGAACTAAAAAAGAGAACAAACTGGCAGGTAACTAAAATGAAATTTAACTTTAAGTATATGGACGGCAATACAAGTTTGGTGGAAATGGCTAAAAAGAATATAAGCGCTGCCAATAGCTAAAGAAGAAAAAGAATACAAACGATAAGCGATGGCATACTTCTCTCAGCCAGATCAACGTTTATCTATCTACTTTTATTTTTGCATTGCTGCCAAGTATTTATTATGTTCCGCCGAAGATATTGACCATAAAAGCGAGTAACAAACAAATATTTACCAAATCATTAATGATAATTTAACAGGCTAAAAGCTTTTATTGCCAGTGACTTTAGAAAATAATTGCTACTAAAAGCTGGCATATTAAATTTATGTAAAGCCCTGACTACAATACACAAATCCTCTAAATTGTACCAAAATTCCTTATAAAATAAAATCTTAACTCATGGAACATCAAGTAGCAAACGAAGAATTGCTGGCTGTATTAGCAGAAAAAGAAGCAGATGAAAATGCCGACGAAGAAGATGTAAATGATACAGAGTTTGAAGAAGAAGATGAAACAGATGAAGAGCCTATGGACGAAGAAGAGGCTGTTGATGAAGAAGACTCTGAAGCAGAAGGTGAATAACCGAATCACAATAAAGGCTGATAAATTATCAGCCTTTATTGTATACTCCAGCTAATATCCCCATTTTTCCCGGTAATTTTTGTCTTAAACTAATTGTAGGAATATCTTTGGAGTATTCCATGTACTTTTAGTAACCTATGAGATATAAATTATCATTATTAGTATTCCTTCTCGGCTTTGTTTCTGGTATTTCTGTTGCACAGTATACAGCAGTACAAACCTCACTTGCAAAAGACAACCTGCTTAAAGATATGGATATATACAGGGATAGCATTACAGCTCATCATGTTGACCCATTTGCATACATAAGCCGTAAAGAATTTAATAGAAGCATAGAAAAAATAAAAAAATCGGCAGCAAATTATAATGCCGACGAAATGCTTGCTGCATTAATGAAATTGAATGCAGACATTAAAGATGAGCAAACAGGATTATCTTTTGAGAATCCGTTAATATTACCTTTGCAGGCCTACTGGTTCGAAGAGGGCATATTTGTTTTGAAAACAGACGACGCACACTCCAATATGATCGGTGGCAAAATAGTTTCAATAGACGGGACACCGATAAAAGAAATTATAGAAAGAATAAAGACTGTAGTACCTGCCGAAAACGAGCAATCATATAAAAAAGCCATTCCTGAATTTATCATTTCACCAAACATTCTGCATGGCCTGGATATAATAAGCAGTAATGAGCACGCCAAGCTTACAATAGTAACTAAGAAGGGAGATACAATATCTGCAACCCTAACAGCAAAGACGCCAATAAATATAAAATTTGACCGACTGAAACAACGTACTACTCCTTTAAAATATAGCGGCGGCCCGCGTGACTATTGGTATAAATATGATTCTACGGAGCAATATATTTATTTTGAATGCTTACGCACTGCGAATAATAAAAGAATTCCGTACAAAGACTTTGAGAAAGAACTGCTTGATGAAATATCTTCAAAAAATCCGAAGAAGCTTATCATTGATCTAAGAGACAATGGTATTGGGAACGAAGACATACTCAAAACATTTATCGAGCAATTAAGCAAGCTGCCAATAAATGAAAAAGGCCGTATCTATGTATTGGTAGGTAGAAGAACATTCCTGTTCGCATTGCAGGAGGCATTTGAATTAAAAGATCTTACCAAAGCAATATTTGTTG
This sequence comes from Flavipsychrobacter sp., assembly GCA_035606335.1. Classification (GTDB taxonomy): domain Bacteria; phylum Bacteroidota; class Bacteroidia; order Chitinophagales; family Chitinophagaceae; genus DATNFP01. Next base: position 23,966 of record DATNFP010000088.1, read on the forward strand.
GCGAAGAAACAAGTGGTGGCAAACGCGGTTTCGGTATTACAGAATCTTTCGATCTTCCCAATACCAAACTAAAGCTGTCTTATACTATTAAGCGCTATGAGAATAGCTATACCGAATCATTAAAGCCAGATATAACAATTGGTGAAAAGTTTTCAGACTTCGAAAATGGTACTGATGCTGTATTGAATTATGTATTGGAACAAAAATAAAAAACCAAATCACCATTGAAGTATGAATGAGGAAATAATAGTTGTAGGTGCAGGAGCCTGCGGGCTGATGGCTGCCTATGAGCTATGTAAAGAAGGATATAAGATCACAGTACTGGAAGCGCAAAACAGATTGGGTGGCAGAATATATACCGAGTATAATACAGCTTCGTCAACACATACAGAACTGGGTGCAGAATTTGTCCACGGTGACTTGCCAGTAACACTTAACTTATTAAAACAGGCAGGAATAAACTACCACAAAACAAAGGGAGAAATGTGGAGAGTGAGGTATGATGAATTAAAGCAGGAAGATAGTTTTATTGAAGGATGGGATGTTTTTGAAGATAAGCTAAAGGAGCTAAAAGAGGATATGACCATTGATGAATTTCTTAGCAGGTATTTTAGTGAGAGTAAATATGATAAGCTGAAAAAATCTGTGAGAGGATATGCAGCGGGATATGATACAGCGGACCCGGCAACTGCCAGCGTTATGGCACTGGGTAAAGAATGGTTTGGTGAGGAAGATATGAAAAGTTACAGGTTGGAAAATGGATATGGTGAAATGATTGAATA
>DATNFP010000089.1:0-31153 GCA_035606335.1 Flavipsychrobacter sp.
CCGTGACACCCCATTGAGCGCACCTACCACAATAAATTTAGGTTCTCAGTTAGAAGATTCCGTATTTGTTGATGGCGCCAACCAGACGCCTCATATTCGCATACCGCTGAATAAAACTTTTATCAATCAGATCATCAATCCGACATTGGAAAATGCGATAGATATACCAACTTTTCAAAGTTATTACGGTGGCTTGTATATTGAATCATCTGATACTACTACTACAACAGGTCGTGCAATGCCATATTTTCGTTTAGATGGCCCGGCAACAAATTATTCCTGTGCCGGTGTATTAGTTTATTATCGTAATCCAACATCAGGTACAACTTCTGAGCTGAGCTTTCCATTTTATTTCCAAAGTGGTTATTCTGCACACTTTAATAGAATAACACACATCTATTCAAAGTTTGTACAGAATTTGCTTGCTTCTACCAGCAAATCTGATAGCGTCATGTTGCTACAGAATCAACCAGGTTTAGCATTCGACATTACACTTCCCTACCTACAATACTTGCCTAATTCCGTTATTAATTCCGCACAACTAATTATTACACAAGTAAGTACGGGTACTGCCGCTGATGCCAAGTACTGGAGACCAACGCAATTATACCCTTTAGGCATAGATCAAAATGGCCTTGAATACAGTATCGCGGATAGGTATCCACTAACAAGCCCTTACTCAGCATCCTTTATTGATGGCACAGCAAAATCAGTTACAATAGGAGGTATCACCGTTACACAATATACTCTTAACATGCCACGTGAAACACAGGCTGCAATTTTACAACAAAGACCACTACATTTGCGTATAAATGGCACTCAAGATTACCCAGGTGCTTATCAGTTGTATGCTGGTGGCAGAGCTAACGCCACTACCAGGGTCCAATTCAGAGTTGTTTACTCAAAACTAAAATAATTACACTATGTGTGGTATTGTTGGCTATATTGGTAACAGAGAAGCATTCCCCATTTTGCTGAAAGGCCTCAAAAGGCTTGAATATCGTGGATATGACAGTTCAGGGATTGCCCTGCTAAATGGCGAACTGAATGTTTACAAAAAGGCGGGTAAAGTAAGTGATCTTGAAAAATATACAAATGGGAAACCCAAAGAGCCTACCATTGGCATTGGCCACACACGCTGGGCGACACATGGTGAACCCAATGATTCAAATGCCCATCCCCATTTATCACAATCAGGAGAATTGGCTATAATCCATAATGGCATTATAGAAAATTATGCAGCGATAAAAGCCGAACTCACAAAAAGAGGTTATAAGTTTCATTCCGATACCGATACTGAAGTACTGGTTAACCTTATTGAAGAAGTAAAAAAGCAGGAAAAAACTTCTATTGATGAAGCGGTACGCATTGCGCTGAATGAAGTTGTAGGCGCTTATGCTATTGTTATTATTGACAGAAACAACCCCAATCAATTAGTTGCCGCACGCAAAGGCAGCCCTATGGTCATAGGCATAGGTGACGATGAATTTTATATTGCATCTGATGCATCACCAATTATAGAGTATACAAAAAACGTCGTTTATCTCGACGACCAGGAATATGCTGTAGTAAATCGTGATGGTCACTTCACTATAAAAACATTGGGTAACGTAGAAAAATCGCCTGCGATACAAAAGCTGGAGATGTCTCTTGAAAATATCGAAAAGGGTGGCTTCGAGCATTTCATGCTAAAGGAAATATATGAACAGCCTACCGTGATTGCAGACTCTCTTCGCGGACGTATGAATGCTCAGCAAGGCTGGATAAAACTTGGTGGCCTCAGCGAATATACTAATCGCATAGATAAGGCAAAGCGCTTTATCATTACGGCATGCGGCACATCTTATCATTCAGGCCTTATTGCTGAATATCTTATTGAAGATTTAGCTCGTGTACCTGTAGAGGTAGAATACGCATCTGAGTTCCGCTACCGCAATCCTATTATCGGTGAGAACGATGTTGTAATAGCCATTTCACAATCTGGAGAAACTGCTGATACATTCGCAGCTATCGAACTTGCCAAAGAACGTCAGGCGTTAATATATGGCATTTGTAATGTTATCGGCTCATCTATTGCGCGCGCTTCTCATGCTGGCTCATATACCCATGCCGGCCCTGAAATAGGGGTTGCATCAACAAAAGCATTTTCTACCCAGATATCTATATTGACACTTATTGCATTGCAGATAGCAATGGAAAAAGGAACTATAGCCACATCAAAAGCACGTGCTATACTTTATGAACTGGAAAATATCCCCAGAAAAATAGAGGAAGCATTGCAGCTTGATGAACAAATAAAAGCGCTCGCGCATATTTATAAAGATGCTACCAACTTCCTGTACCTAGGCCGTGGTTATAATTACCCTGTGGCTATGGAAGGAGCACTCAAGCTGAAAGAAATTTCCTACATACACGCAGAAGGTTATCCTGCAGCCGAAATGAAGCATGGCCCTATTGCGCTGATAGATGAAGAAATGCCCGTTGTGTTCCTTGCTACCAACCTGAGCGCTTATGAAAAGATAGTTTCCAATATTATGGAGGTAAAAGCGCGTAAGGGTAAAATAATAGCAGTAGTAAACAAAGGCGACAAGCATATCCGCGATCTTGCCGATCATGTAATAGAAGTGCCGGAAACAGAAGAAATTCTATCACCTCTTGTTACAATTGTGCCGCTACAGCTATTAGCTTATCATATTGCTATTTTAAGAGGCTGCAATGTGGACCAACCACGCAATCTGGCAAAATCAGTAACAGTTGAATAAACTATCTTATCTTCAATGCTAAATTTTAAAACTTTCATTTAAAAATGCCTTATTTATTCACTTCAGAGTCTGTATCTGAGGGTCATCCTGATAAAGTTGCAGACCAAATATCCGATGCTTTAGTAGATAATTTTCTTGCCTGGGATCCTAATTCAAAGATTGCCTGTGAAACTTTGGTAACAACAGGCCAGGTAGTATTAGCTGGAGAAGTAAAATCAAATACTTATATAGATGTACAAACAATTGCTCGTGAAGTAATTGCCAATATCGGTTATACACGGAGCGAATATATGTTCGAGGCTAATTCATGCGGTGTGCTTTCGGCCATACATGAACAATCAGCAGACATAAACCAGGGAGTAGATAAAAAAAATAAGGAAGAACAAGGTGCCGGCGACCAGGGGATGATGTTTGGATATGCAACAAACGAAACCAGCAATTACATGCCACTTGCACTTGACATGGCACACCTGCTGCTTCGTGAACTTTCAGCCATTCGTCGTGAGGGCAAGCAAATGAAATATTTACGTCCGGATGCAAAAAGCCAGGTAACACTTGAATATAGCGATGACAACAAACCTGTTCGTATAGATGCTATTGTTATTTCTACGCAACATGATGATTTCGACGAAGAGCAAGCAATGCAGGATCGCATCGCAAAAGATGTAAAAAGTATTCTCATACCCCGCGTTATTAAAGCATATCCGCAACACAAACATTTATTCAATAATAAGATCAGTTATCACGTTAATCCTACCGGCAAATTTGTAATTGGCGGACCACACGGAGATACAGGCCTAACAGGTCGGAAGATCATTGTAGATACTTATGGCGGCAAAGGCGCTCACGGTGGTGGTGCTTTCTCTGGTAAAGACCCCAGCAAAGTAGATCGCTCCGCAGCTTATGCAACACGCCATATAGCTAAAAACCTTGTTGCTGCGAATGTATGCGACGAAGTATTAGTACAGGTCTCTTATGCTATTGGTGTAGCGAAACCAATGGGCATATATATTAACACATTCGGCACTTCTAAAGTAAATATGACTGACGGTGAGATTGCCCAGATAGTAAGTGAAGTGTTTGATATGCGTCCTTATTTTATTGAGCAGCGCTTAAAACTCCGTCAGCCAATATATAGCGAATGTGCAGCTTATGGACACATGGGACGTGAACCGCAAACAGTTACTAAATCATTCCGCTCTGCAGATGGCAAAACTAAAAAAATGAAGGTGGAATTGTTTACTTGGGAAAAGCTGGATTATGTAAAAGAAGTGAAAAAAGCCTTTAAGATAAAATAAGATTAAGCCTATTATGTTTAAAAACCCGGTCTAAAGGCCGGGTTTTGTATTTCCTGATATTTCAAAATTTTATCTCTTAGATTTTACATTATTTTTGAAACTAAATTACAATCTCCTTCCATGAAAAGCTTTACCAATAAAGATATAGAGAACTATTACGATCAGAGCGAGGTGCATTACAGGATCTTCTGGAAACTCAAAAAAAGCATGGGGTTGCATTATGGCATTTGGAATAAGGATACAAAGAACATCGCAGATGCCGTATTAAATACCAACAAAATGCTGATGGAATTAGGTGGCATAAAAAGTGCTGATCTGATGCTGGATGCCGGATGTGGTATAGGTGGTTCCAGCATATACGTATCTAAGAATACAGAATGCAATGTAATAGGCATTTCATTAAGCAAGAAGCAAGTAAATACAGCTACTGATCTAGCTAAAGAATACAATCTTTCCGATAAAATCCATTTTTATCAAAAAGACTATACTGCTACTGGTTTTGATGATAATACCTTTGACATTGTTTGGGCTATTGAAAGTATGGAAACAGCAAAGGATAAGTCTCTTTTTTATAAAGAAGTATCACGCATTTTGAAACCCGGTGGTAAATTACTTATAGCCGATGTCTTTAAGCCTCAACCTTATAACATAGATGACGAAAAAGATATGCAGGTAATGCTAAATGGATGGGCTATGTCTGATATACTTTCATTGGACGAACTAAAAAAGTTAGCCGCAGAATATTCTTTTGATATAGTAACACTTCAGAATGTAAGCAATGAAGTTAAAAAGTCGGTAGACAAGATATATGTTGCATCTATACTAGGCATGTTTGGTACATTTATATACAACGTATTCCGCAGAGCAACTTATTTTTCACGAATACATTACACGACTGGTCTGGCACAAAAAAAAGCTTACTATGAGAATAAGTGGGGTTACTATCTGGTAGTCTGTGCTAATAAGAAATGACCTTTTGAACAAGCTTTAACAGTTTCCGCTTAGCCTTTTCAAAAAGCTTTCAGAATTGCATTTGAATTTTACAAAACAATAAAATGAAATGCAATGAAAAAAATCATCACTGTAGGCTTACTCATAATGAGTACCTCATCATTATTTGCTCAAAAGATCAGTTCATCTAAAGTACCTGCGGCAGTAAAAAGCTCATTTGGAACAAATTTCCCAGGCATAAAAGATGTAAAATGGGAAATGGAACACAAAAACTATGAAGCAAATTTTCATTCTGATGGCAAAACAATGTCTGCGCTATTTGACCCCAAAGGTACCTGGCTTGAAACCGAAACAGATATCAAAGTATCAGAATTGCCTTCTAATGTTGTCAGTTATGTAAAGAAAAATTATAAAAACGCAAGCATTAAGGAAGCTGCAAGCATTAAAAAAGCTAATGGAGAAACAAATCTGGAAGCAGAAGTAAATGGAAAGGACCTCATTTTTGATAAAGATGGAAATTTTATCAAGGCAATGAATGATTAAATAGGAATATACATTCCATAAAGAAAAAATGGCTGCCGATTGGCAGCCATTAAAATATAATTAAAGATTTGATTAAGCGTTATTCTCATCCTGATTCTGATCAGTAGCAGGTGCTTCAGTAGCAGTGTTTTCTGTTGAAGTTTCAGTTGCCGGAGTTTCAGTAACAGGTGTAACAGTTGAAGCTGGTGCCGCTTTTTTAGCGCCACTACTTCTACGACCACGACGTGTTTTCTTAGCGGCTGTTTCGTTAGTTTCCTTATTATATATTTCATTAAAGTCAACTAATTCAATCATAGCCATATCAGAAGCATCACCCACACGCTGAGGAAGCTTAATAATACGTGTATAACCCCCTGGGCGGTTTGCCACTTTATCACCAATTACACTAAACAGTTCTGTTATTGCTTCTTTGTCCTGCAGGTAGCTGAATACAACACGACGGTTATGCGTTGTGTCGGTCTTAGAACGTGTAATCAGAGGTTCCGCATAAATACGTAAAGATTTAGCTTTAGCTAAGGTGGTAATAATACGCTTATGTTCAATCAAAGAACAAGCGAGATTGCTCAATAACGCTGAGCGATGTGAAGCCGTACGGCCTAAATTTTTGATTTTGTCTCCGTGACGCATGACGTTTAAGTTTTAAAATTTCCGCTTTTGCGGACTTCCCTCGTACCGTGTCAAGGAATTACGAGGTACTACGTTAAGAAATATAAGAAAAGCCAAAGATCAAATAGTTTATTTGATCTTTGGCTTTAATGAATTTTAATCTTCCCTACTGCGGAATTTGCTGATATCCATTCCAAAATGTAAGCCACGTTCGTGGAGCACTTGTTCGATCTCAGACAATGATTTCTGTCCGAAATTGCGGAATTTCATCAGTTCTTCCTGTGTATATTGTACCAGCTCACTTAAAGAATTGATCTTAGCAGCTTTCAGGCAATTGAATGCGCGTACTGAAAGTTCAAGATCTTCAAGCGGAGTATTTAATGTTTTGCGCAGTTGCAAAGTTTCTTCGTCCACTACCGCTTCTTTTTCTTCACGCTTGGTATCCAGAGAAATGTTTTCGTCTGTGATGATCATCAGGTGCTGAATAAGAATACGTGAAGCTTCTTTTACAGCTTCCTCAGGATGAATAGTACCATCGGTAGCAACTTCCATTATCAGTTTTTCGAAATCTGTACGTTGCTCAACGCGGGTATTTTCTATTGTGTACTTCACATTTTTAATTGGTGTGAAGATAGAATCGATTGCAATAATGCCTAAAGGAGCATCTTCCGGACGATTTTCTTCAGATGGTACATACCCACGGCCTTTACCAATGTGTATTTCGATCTGGAAATTTGTACCAGGCTCCATGCTGCAGATAACCAATTCAGGATTCATCACTTCAAATTCAGGAAGAGCTTCTCCTATCATACCTGCTGTAAAGGTTTCCTGTCCTTTGATATGAAGTTCTATACGGTTGTTTGTAATATCACCTTCTACGGCTTTCTTCAAACGCACTTGTTTCAGGTTCAGGATTATTTCAGTTACGTCCTCGAGCACACCTTTGATTGTTGCAAATTCATGATCTGCACCAACTATTTTGATGGCTGTGATAGCATAGCCTTCTAATGAAGAAAGCAATACACGACGAAGAGCATTACCAATGGTAACACCATAACCTGGTTCCAGCGGGCGGAATTCAAACTGAGCTTCAAAATCATTTGCTTTCTGAAGTACAATCTTATCCGGTTTTTGGAAATTCAATATGGCCATATTGAGATTTGTGATTTTATGATTAAACTGTTAATTTATTGATTAGAAATTGTTATCAATTTTTAAAAAAGCTTACAAATATAAACAAAATCCAATCTTTTTAAAAACGAACCAAGCCCACTCTCATGGGCTTGTATATAACTAATTATTTAGAGTACAATTCCACTATCAACTGTTCCTTGATATTCTCTGGTACACTTTCACGCTCAGGGTGCGCGATGTAGGTGCCTTTGAATTCTTTTTCGTTCCAATCAACCCAGTTGATTTTCAGGTTTTTACCACGAACCATGCTGGTTACAGTATTATTTGCCTTGCTTTTAGGCTTTAGTTCTATTACGTCACCTGGTCTTAAGCTATAAGAAGGTATGTTCACTACATCTCCGTTTACCATAATATGCTTATGAGAAACAAGCTGACGAGCTGCAGGGCGTGTAGGAGCTATGCCCATTCTATATACCGCATTGTCCAAACGAGCTTCAAGTAGCTTTATCAGGTTTTCACCTGTAGCGCCTTTTAAGCGGGAAGCTTCTACGTATGTATTACGGAATTGCTTTTCAAGCAAACCATAGGTGTATTTAGCTTTTTGCTTTTCTTTTAGCTGGATAGCATATTCACTCTGAGTTTTGCGCTTGCGGGATGCGCCATGTTGTCCTGGAGGGTTGCTGTTTTTCTGTAAGCTTTTACCTGATCCGAGGATTGGTTCGCCGAAAATACGGCAGATTCTGTTTTTTGGTCCTGTATAACGTGCCATGACGATTTTTTGTTTACCTGTTTCGTCTCATTTAAAAATCGTAAAAGCCGATCCGAAACAGAATTGATTAATATATATTATTATTTATTTATTTATTTATTACTTGCCTTAGTGTATTATTATACACGACGTTTTTTAGGCGGACGACAACCATTGTGTGGCAATGGAGTAACATCCTTAATAGATGTAACTTCAATGCCTGCATTATTTAGTGAACGTATCGCACTTTCACGACCCGATCCCGGGCCTTTTACAAATACATCTACTCTTTTTAATCCGGCATCTGCAGCTACTTTTGCACAATCCTGTGCAGCCATCTGTGCTGCGTAAGGAGTGTTTTTCTTAGAGCCCCGGAAACCCATCTTACCGGCAGATGACCAGGATATAACCTGTCCGCTCTTATTGGTGATGGAAATAATGATGTTGTTAAATGTAGCACTGATATGCACATCCCCCTGGGGGTCAACTTTTACGATTCGCTTTTTAGCAGCGGTTTTTGCGGTTGATTGCGCTTTAGCCATTTTTGTTTAAATAAGGTAGTCAAAAAAAATTAAGCTGCTTTCACAGCTTCGAACTGCTCCTCCGCACTGCACCTCAGTGTATCCGGCAACAGTTCTGGTTTGTTACTTCTTAGGTGCTTTCTTCTTACCTGCAACTGTCTTACGCTTACCTTTACGTGTACGGCTGTTTGTACGTGTACGTTGACCGCGCAGGGGTAATCCTTTACGATGACGAACACCACGATAACAAGCGATATCCATAAGGCGCTTAATGTTCATTTGCACTTCAGAACGTAGCTGACCTTCTACTTTAAACTCACTGTTTATTATATTACGGATGGCAGTTTGCTCATCGTCATTCCATTCAGCAGCCTTTTTATCATAGTTGATACCTGCTTTATCAAGAATATACTGAGCTGTACTACGGCCAATGCCATAGATATAAGTGAGAGCTATCTCACCACGTTTGTTTTTCGGAAGATCAATACCAGCTATACGAGCCATTAATATTGAGTATTTAAATTTTTGCTATTAAATTATATTAACCTTGTCTTTGTTTGTAACGGGGGTTCTTCTTGTTGATAACATAAAGCTTACCCTTACGACGTACAATCTTGCAGTCGGCACTACGTTTCTTTATGGATGCTCTTACTTTCATCGCACTTTTTTTATTGTTTATCTATATCGGTATATAATACGGCCCCGGCTTAAATCGTACGGACTCATCTCGACTCCCACTTTATCTCCTGGTAAAATCCTGATATAATGCATCCGCATTTTACCTGATATTGTTGCTAAGATTTCATGCCCATTTTCCAAACGAACCCGAAACATAGCGTTAGACAAAGCCTCAACAATTGTCCCGTCTTGTTTGATTAAAGACTGTTTAGCCATATTAAAAAGGACTGCAAAGGTAATAAAAACTTTTTATTTTATTACGCTTTCGCAAAAAAATCAAAAAGATTTTTGAGAAACTTTATTTCTCTTTGTTTGAATAATTCACCTATGGCATATAAACTGAAAGTCAGCTAATTATGCTACAAGCTCAGCAGCTCTTAAGCTTTTTGCCCATGATAACAAAGATGCAAATTGTTCATTTATCAGATCATGAGGTAACGCAAATGGCTCACGTTTTGTGGTCAGGAAAACTGTGTGCATCGCCAGGCGCTTGCCAAACTCCATATCGCTGATGCTGTTACCAACGATTACGCTGCGCTTAAAATCAACATTTGGAAAATCTTCTTTGGCCTGTAATGCCATACCAACATTTGGTTTACGGTTATGATCTTCATCAGAAACCGCTGTGCAGCAGTATATTTTATCGATTCTACCACCATTTTCCATTATAGCCTGTTTCATCTGGCTATTAACATCTTTTAGCGCTTCGAATGTCATAATACCTCTTCCAACGCCTCGCTGGTTAGAAACTATGACGATTGTACCAAACAACTCGCTTAATTCATGCAGGGCTTCCAATGTGCCCTCGCAAAATTGAAATTCATCCCAGGAAGTAACATAAGATCCTACTGTTTCTACGTTAACAACTCCATCCCGGTCCAGAAATAAGGTCCAGCTTTTGTCTATCTGCCCTTTTACATTAATAGGGATCATCTTGTTTAAATTTTAAAATAACTGTTCTTCAACTAACTGGCAAATAATATGCCCAATCATTAGATGTGTTTCCTGGATCCTTGGTGTATCGATGCTCGGGACATTAATAAGATGATCACAAATGCTTTTCAACTTACCACCTGTCTCTCCTGTAAAGCATGCAGTAATCATACCAATTTCTTTTGCCTGCTCTACTGCTTTGATAATATTAACAGAATTACCAGATGTGCTCAATCCTATTAAAACATCTCCGCGTTTCCCGATACCCTTCACCATTCTACTATAGACGATATCGAAGCTATAATCGTTGGCTACAGCAGTTAAATAAGATGTATTACAGTGTAAGGCTTCGGAAGGCAATGGATTTCTGTCCGTATAAAAACGACCGCTAAATTCAGCGGCGAGGTGTTGTGCATCGGCGGCACTCCCCCCATTACCACAAAAAAGCACCTTATTACCATTATGAAAGGCTGAAACGATCAATGACGTCACTTTTTCAATCTCACTTTGCAATGCTTCATTAGCAAGTACTTTTTCCTTGGTAGTGATAGAAGCTTGTATGATTTTTTTGATGGCTTGTTGCATAAACCATTCAAAAATACAACAGCGTACGGTAATTCCGACGCTGTTACAACGATTTTTGTCCACCGTTTATTGTGGATTAATTATTTATAATATTAACATCGCATCTCCATAGCTGAAAAAGCGATACTTTTCTTTAATGGCGGTTTGGTAAGCATGCATAGCAAGATCGTATCCTGCAAAGGCACACGTCATGATAAGCAAACTGGTTTTGGGCAGATGGAAGTTAGTAACTAATGAATTGGCTATAGAAAAATCGTATGGAGGGTGTATAAATAAATTCGTCCATCCTTCAGCAGGCTTTAGCAATCCCTGGGCAGTTACAGAGCTTTCTACTGCACGCATTGTAGTAGTGCCGATAGAGCATATTTGCTTATTGTCTGCTTTGGCTTTATTTACAATTTTAGAAGCATAATCATCTACTTTAAAGTATTCGGCATCCATCTTATGCTTTGATAGATCTTCTACTTCTATAGGGCGGAAAGTGCCTAAGCCGGTATGCAGCGTTACTTCTGCAAATTTTACACCCACTATTTCCAGGCGTTTTATCAATTCACGGCTAAAATGCAAACCAGCAGTTGGTGCAGCTACAGCACCTTCATATTTTGCATATACAGTCTGGTAGCGTTCTTTGTCTTCTTCTTCAGGCTTGCGTTTTATATATTTTGGAAGTGGGGTTTCACCTAATGTTTCCAGGATCGCCTTAAATTCTTCTTCATTACCATCAAACAGAAAACGGATTGTGCGTCCACGGGAAGTGGTATTATCAATTACTTCCGCAACCAATTCGTCGTTATCTCCAAAATATAGTTTATTGCCTACTCTTATCTTACGTGCAGGATCTACAATTACATCCCAAAGACGGTTGGGTTTATTTAATTCACGTAATAAAAATACTTCTATCTTGGCACCAGTCTTTTCTTTACGTCCATACAAACGCGCGGGAAACACCTTTGTATTATTTACTATCATCACATCTTTGTCATGAAAGTGACCTAATATATCTTTAAAAATCTTATGTTCTATTTTGCCTGAGTCGCGGTGAACAACCATTAGACGGCTTTCTTCACGTGTTTTTGCAGGATGTTGTGCTATGAGATTTAATGGGAGGTCGAATTTGAATTGCGACAACTTCATATTTATGGAAGTATTGTTTAAAAGTGTGCAAAGTTACAGAAAAATTAAGAATTAATCCCCGACTGGCCAAAATTAGATGGCCTCTTATTTCAAAAGAGTAAATATTTTTCTGGAAATATATGTACAAAAATAAAGGCTCATGCCAATTGCACGAGCCTTTCACAATAAATGCCCTACTTATTTTTATCTTATTTCACGGGATTTTCGGGAGCTACCTTGGTTGTATCTCCTTTCTTTTTTGTAGTATCTGGCTGCATTACAGCATTTGGCTGATTCTGAGTAGTGTTGCTAAGCGGCTGAGCTTGCTGAGGCTGTGTAGCATTTTGATTTTGCTTTTGCTGCTGGCTCAATTCCGTATTTTGATCAACAGGAGCTTTTTTCTTTACATCCTGTGCTTGCACACTGTAAACAAACCCTAAAAGGGTTAACGACAAAAGGACTTTTTTCATTGCTATACAAATTTGAGTCATAGTGCAGGTAAAGCGACCGATATATACCTACAAAAATGACAAGTTTTTAAAATTAAAATTTAAAAATCCCCGGGGTGGCCACTTAGTAAATTTGACTACATAATTCCTCTATTTGTAATAAATTGACATGCTATTAAATTAAAGATACAGGATAATTTCTAACGATTTTCTAATAGAATGTTAAAGCTAAAACAGCCACAGTAAAGGATTTGAGACAAAGCAAATTGTACATTTATATATTCCTGTATATATAAAAACGCATGTGAGAAATAATACGAAAGTCAAAAGATTATACATATAAAAATTACAATCGCATCCTGGACGGGATACCAAATTTTTGTAAAATTCTCTGGTTTGTTGCGGCAAGATTATCTGAACTGATGATGTATTTGCCTGCATTTTGATCTTCTATGACATAATTATCAGCTTTTTCATCAAATGCATCTACCAAATCCTGAAAATTTCTGATACGTCTGCCATTTACCTTTTCTACAATGCGATTGTTGACATCGTGATATCCGACATTAGATATATCAGGCAATACAGATGATAAAAGCACGATCTGCTGCACAGAATCATTATTCAATACTTCTCCGTAATAATAATAGCTAAGCAATGGATAATGATATGCCCAATAATCATCGTTTTTGAAATGATAGTAGGATGCGGTAGTGAATACAAAACCACCCTCAATAAAGTATTTAGGATTAAGATCTATTTTGCTGACAAGTAATACAGGCGAATTGCCATATAATAGCTGCTTTTGAATTTTAATAATCGTTCCATCTCTTAATACAGTTAGTTGCACTGTATCGTACATATTTTTTTGCTGGACCAGTGTTTCAAAAGATGTTTTAAGGTTGGAATCAAGCATTATGGTACCATCATTTTCTATTTGGATACCATCAATTGTCAATAAAACATCTCCTTCTTCTAAAACGCCATACAACGCAGAGCATGGATGTACATTATTGATAAGAACTCCGCTAACTGTATCGTTCAATGCATAACATTTACGCAATGCAGTGTTATCCATATCCTGCCATTTTACAAGTACCGGAACAGGGCCGTCATACCGGCCATCGCTTATGTCTTTTAAAAATGTTTTTATTACCGGAGCTGGCACAACATATCCTATACCCTGGTCTTCTGAACGCCCCTGGAAAGCAAGTCCTATCAGCATATTATCTTTTAATACAGGCCCACCGCTATTTCCTGGATTAATTGCCGCGTCTATCTGGATAGCCAAATTATTATAAGCACTATAGCTATAATCGGTGTTTTCAATCCGTGAAACTATACCTGAAGTTACACTAAGGTCTTCCCCACCAGTAGGAAAACCGTAAGTGATCACCTTATCACCTATATGTGGCAAGTTGCTTAGCTGCAATGGAGTAACATTATTAAAAAAGCGCTTGTCATCAACCTCCAATATGGCAAGATCATATTCAGGGGCAATGTAAGTTACTGTTGCAGTATACTTGCGGGAATCTTTTGCTTTACGAACTTGTATATATTCTCCAAATTCTACAACGTGTGCACAGGTAAGAATATGGCTGCTGTCTATAACGCATCCTGAGCCGGATAGTTTTACGGCGCTTAGCCTTTGCCACGGCTGTGCAAAATCATATTCCTGTTTTGTAACAAAGATCTTCACCACCGCCCTTTCTATATCCTGCCCGAAAACATTGTTGGTTATGAAAATTGCTAATAAAGTAACCAGGTATCTCATAACTTTTACATTAAACGAAAACGAGTAATGAATTTATTAAATTAACTTCAATAAAATGATACAACTACTATTCCAATGCAGTTACGATATTAGATTATTGAGGCGTTTATTAAGAAAAAAAGGGCCAGAATTAGTATTAATTTATGAAATTATGTTTTAGTGTAATTTGTATATTTTACTCCTGCATTTAGATGAATTGACCCAATATACTATCAACTTATCTCTTACTTTTGAGCTCTAAATTTAAAAACTCATGCAAGCCTGGAACGATTATCTGTCCCAAAACAAACAACGCTTTCTCGATGAGCTGCTGGCTCTGCTTCGCATACCATCTGTAAGTGCCGACAGTGCGTATAAAGATGATGTAAAACGCTGCGCCGAAGCAGTAAAGGAAAATATGCTTAAAGCCGGCGCTGATAAAGCTGAAGTGCTGCCTACAGGAGGGCATCCTATAGTATATGGTGAAAAAATTGTAAATCCGTCTTTACCAACAATACTTGTATATGGTCACTACGACGTGCAGCCACCTGATCCACTTGAATTGTGGCACAGCGGCCCATTTGAGCCTGTAATAAAAGATGAAAAAATCTACGCAAGAGGGGCATGTGATGACAAAGGACAGATGTTCATGCACATAAAGGCATTGGAAGTAATGGCAAAAACCAATTCTCTACCATGCAATGTAAAAATAATGATAGAGGGAGAGGAAGAAGTAGGTTCCGCTAATCTTGGCAAATTCCTCGAGGACAATAAAGAAAGATTAAAAGCAGATATCGTCTTGGTTTCAGATACATCAATGATCAGTATGGAACATCCGTCTATAGAGAGTGGCTTGCGTGGCCTCACTTATATGGAAGTAGAGGTTGTAGGCCCTAATCGTGACCTGCATAGTGGTGTTTATGGTGGTGCAGTAGCTAATCCCGTAAATATTCTCTGCAAAATGATCGCTTCATTGCACGATGAAAATAATCACATTACTATCCCCGGGTTTTATGATAAAGTTCAGGATCTTACTGATGCTGAGCGCAAAGCACTAAATGAAGCGCCCTTCAATCTTGACGAATACAAAAAAGATCTGGGTGTAAAAGAAGTTTGGGGCGAAAAAGGATATACAACTCTTGAACGTACCGGCATTCGCCCGACATTGGACGTTAATGGTATATGGGGTGGTTATACTGGTGAAGGAGCTAAAACTGTTTTACCCTCAAAAGCAAACGCAAAAATTTCAATGCGCCTGGTACCAGGTCAGAAATCAGATGACATTGCCGATCTGTTCAAAAAACATTTTGAAAGTATTGCACCTGCTTATGTAACAGTAAAGGTTACTAAACATCATGGTGGCGAAGCAGTGGTGACTCCTACAGATTCTCCCGCATATCAGGCTGCTGCAAAAGCAATTAAAACTACTTTTGGAAAAGATCCGATACCTACCCGTGGTGGTGGCAGTATACCCATAGTAGCACTGTTTGAAAGTGTTCTCGGGCTAAAAACCGTTTTATTAGGATTTGGGTTGGATAATGACAATATTCACTCACCCAATGAAAAATATGACATCTTCAATTATTTCAAAGGAATAGAAACAATACCTTATTTCCATAAATATTTTGCGGAAATAGGCAAGAAATAACAGAAAGGATTGATTTTTATCATGAAGGGGCAATAACGCCCCTTTTTTATTGATAATTATTTCTTTTAACTTAAAAAACTGATATTAATTTTTCAGTCAACTTTTTAACTTTGTAGCATGTCCGGTCAAAAGATAATTGTTGCAATTGATGGTTATTCCTCCTGCGGCAAAAGCACGTTAGCACGTCAGCTTGCAGCAGAGCTTGGATATAATTATATTGATAGTGGTGCCATGTACCGGGCAATAACTTTATACTTTATCCGCAACAATGTAGATATAAAAAAACCGGATGAAATTTTGAATGCACTCGTCAATATTCACCTCTCATTCGTTTTTAATGATGCAACAAAGCAATCTGAAATAAACCTCAACGACGAAAATGTAGAGATCTATATACGCGAAATGCTTGTCTCTGAAAAGGTAAGTGAAGTTGCAGCAATTCGTGAAGTTCGTTCATTTGCTGTGGGGCAGCAAAAAAAGATGGGCAGAAAAAAGGGAATTGTAATGGATGGGCGTGACATAGGAACTGTTGTTTTTCCCGATGCTGAGCTTAAAATATTTATGACAGCTGACCCAGAGATACGCGTTATGCGCCGGTTTGAGGAACTCGCCGCCACAAATCCCAATATAGGCCTTGACGAGGTAAGACACAACCTGGAATT
Organism: Flavipsychrobacter sp.; assembly: GCA_035606335.1. GTDB lineage: Bacteria > Bacteroidota > Bacteroidia > Chitinophagales > Chitinophagaceae > DATNFP01. Next base: position 16,385 of record DATNFP010000089.1, read on the forward strand.
ACGCGACTACCTTGATACTAACAGAGCTGAAAGCCCATTACGTAAAGCTGAAGACGCCATAGTGCTTGATAATAGTAACCTGACACGGGAGGAACAGCTTGAACAGGTACTGGATTGGGTGAAGGAACGAGTCACAGTTTTAAGCTAATAATCCATATCTTTCTTTACTTTTTACCTTTCCATTCATCATATGACAAATAGTGAAATTGCAGACTACTTTTCTTTGCTATCCAAATTAATGGATATACACGGAGAAAATTCCTTTAAATCAAAATCATACAGTATCACAGCCTTCAATATCGAAAATCTGCCAGTCGAAATAGAAACGATGAGCGATGCTGAATTGTTTAGTGTAAAGGGGATTGGCGATGCAACAGGACAGAAAATAAAAGAGATCATACAGACGGGCAAGCTTTCGCTATTAGAAAAATTACTTGCAACTACCCCTCCCGGCATATTAGAGATGCTCCAGATAAAGGGATTAGGGCCTAAAAAAATTGCAGTAGTATGGAAAGAATTAGGCATTGAATCTTTAGGAGAGCTTGAATACGCCTGCAATGAGAACAGGTTGGCATCTTTAAAAGGGTTCGGTCAAAAAACACAGGAAAGCATCAGTAAAAGTATTGCGTACTATCGTCAGAATCAGGGCTATCACTTATGGGCCGAAGTTGAGTCTTTTGCTATTGGTTTGCAACAACAATTAGCAAAGACATTTCCTAAAAATCAGTTTGCTCTTACTTCCGATATCCGCAGACAAAGTGAAACAGTGGAGTTTGTAGAAATTGTAACCGATCTTGAAAAAGAAGATGTTGTAAAACAATTTGAAAATATACCAGATATAAAAGTATCGGCGGAACCTGATAATATTCTTACTATAAGAATGCCACAACAACCTACTATTAAATTTCATTTCGCAAACTCTTCAACTTTTTATCACAAATTATTTCTCACAACCGGCAGCAGTGAATTTATAGAAGCATTTATTGAAAAATATAAGTTGCCTGCTGAACCCGCAAATGAAGAAATAATATTTACCAACAATAATTTAGCATACATACCACCTTTTATACGGGAAACAAAAAGCATCCTGGAGATAGACGCGAAACATCAATTTGAAGAAATAATTACTCCAAAAGATATTAAAGGTATCATCCACTCCCATTCTAAATGGAGCGATGGATTGCAAACTATTGAGCAAATGGCCAAGGCAGCCCAGGAACAGGGCTTTGAATATCTTGCCATTAGCGATCACTCCCAATCAGCATTTTACGCCAATGGCCTTACCCCGGAGCGCATTGCCCAACAGCATCAGGAAGTAGATGCATTAAACGTAAAGCTTGCCCCATTCAGGATATTTAAGAGTATTGAATCGGATATTTTAAACGATGGCAATCTGGATTATAATAATAATGTGCTTGCTACTTTCGATCTGGTTATTGCTTCAGTACACAGCAATCTGAAAATGACTGAAGAAAAAGCTATGGAGAGATTATTGAAAGCGATAACTAATCCCTACACTACCATCCTGGGACATATGACCGGCCGTAAGCTCTTAGCAAGAGAGGGCTTTCCAGTGGATCATAAAAAAGTTATAGATGCCTGCGCTGATAATGATGTGGTAATTGAAATAAATGCCAATCCCCGTCGACTGGATATGGAATGGAAATGGATTGAATATGCAATAAAGAGGGGAGTATTACTTTCTATCGACCCGGACGCTCACTCTACAGGTGGCTTTAATGATATATATTATGGGGTGAAAGCTGCCCAGAAAGGTGGGCTTACTGCTGCAAAGAACTTAAGTAGTTTTTCTCTGAAAGAGTTTGAATCATTTTTAGAACGGTATAATAAGAAAAGATCAAAAGCAGCTCTTTAGTTTTTAATGTTAGCAGAATATAGTTAAACACACAGGGATTAAAGCAATAACTGTTGATACTATCAGGACTACTTTCTTTTGCATTTTGTTCTTTTTCATAAATTCTCGTTTTATTTGTTTTCTCGTTTGATTGACGATACAAAGATGCGGCGTCCCATCACTTCTTCAAAGCAATATGTCATGCTTAACGTCGATTTTGCAACTGAGTAACAAGCCGTTAAGAAATCAGCATAATAAAAAGGAGGGGCAAAAAGCCCCTCCTTTTTATATAAAATAAGCTCTGGAACTACATTCTTTCTATTACAACCGCACTCGCTCCACCGCCGCCATTACAAATACCGGCAGCGCCATATTTAGCATTATTCTGTTTTAATACATTGATCAATGTTACCAAAATGCGGGCACCACTAGCCCCTAATGGATGACCTAATGATACTGCTCCGCCATTCACGTTCACTTTTTCAGGCTTCAGGTGCATTTTCTGGGTATTTACAACACCTACAACACTGAAAGCTTCATTTAACTCAAAGTACTCAATGTCTTCCATTTTTAAACCGGCTTTAGTAACAGCTTTAGGAACCGCAATGGATGGTGTAGTTGTAAACCATTCAGGCGCTTGCTCAGCATCTGCGTATCCCTTTATTTTTGCCATGGGTTTTAATCCTAATGCCTCTGCTTTTTCTTTACTCATTAATACCACTGCGGCAGCGCCATCATTCATAGTGCTAGCGTTAGCTGCAGTCACAGAACCATCTTTTTGGAAAGCTGATTTCAATTCAGGTATTTTCTCAAATTTCACATTCCAAGGCTCTTCATCTTTATTAAAAAGCTTTGGGTCTCCTTTCTTTTGTGGGATCTCTACTGGGATTATTTCATTTTCAAAACGGCCTTCATTTATAGATGCCTGGCTGCGCTTATAACTCTGTATAGCAAATTCATCCTGTTCTCCTCTGCTGATGTTGCATTCTTTGGCACAAAGTTCCGCAGCATTACCCATGGCATAATTATGATACACATCGGTTAAGCCGTCTTTTGCCAAACCGTCTATTAGTGTCACATTTCCATATTTATTTCCCCAACGTACATTTTCATTGTAAAATGGCACATTGCTCATACTTTCCATACCACCCGCAACTATTACATCAGCATCTCCCAGCATAATAGATTGCGCGCCTTGCATGATTGCTTTCATACCGCTCGCACAAACTTTATTTACAGTAGTGCAAGGCACATTATCAGGAACACCGGCAAATCGCGCGGCCTGACGTGCTGGAGCTTGACCAAGGTTAGCCTGCATTACACAGCCCATTAAAACTTCGTTCACTTCACTTGGATCTACACCCGCTTTTTCAAGTGCACCTTTTATTGCTATTGCACCTAGCTTTGTTGCAGAGAGATCTTTTAATGATCCGCCCCAACTGCCAATAGGCGTTCGTACAGCGGATATGATATATACTTCTTTCATAAAAGAGAAAAATTTTAAGACCGCCAAATGTACACAAAAAAGCGGGCAGTCCACCTTAGATATAGTGTACTCCTATATATACATAACTTACACTCATACTTATTGCATTAGTTCAATTGTGATTAATAACTCATAAAATAATTGTCTATACATTGTCATAATAGAACGATTACTGTTAAGCCGGCGTTAAATAGCGAGCTGCCTTTTTCATAAAAACGAGCTGCCTTATTATCTTTGGTTATACTCAAATCCATATAACATTTTAATTAAAGGTCAATGAAGAAATTGCTTTTGTGTGCAGCCGTGTACCTTGTTACGGCCTTTTCATTTAAATCTGTTAGTGCAAATGAAGTTAATTCCAGTGCTGTTGTCAGTCAAATGGCTATTGAAAATTATATTTCAGGCATCTACAATCAAATAGACTTCTGCCATTGCTCTCGTTTACCTTTTGCAGTTTTTGAAAAAGCATACCGTGGTTACTTAAATCTTCGTAATGCGGGAAAATTAAACACAGACAAAGACATTCTAACCATATGCGATTTTACTTTATCATCAACCCAAAATCGTATTTGGGTAATTGATCTTCGCCAAAAAAAGGTGATATTTAATACCTATGTAGCTCACGGACAAGGTTCAGGTGATGAATATGCCACTTCCTTTTCTAATGATGAGAATTCACATAAAAGTAGCCTTGGATTTTATGTAACTTCAAATACTTATATAGGAGAACATGGTACATCCCTGCACCTTAACGGTATGGATATGGGGTTCAATGATGCCGCATACGACCGTGGTATTGTAGTGCATGGTGCAGATTACGTTTGCAGTAAATTCATAGATTATAATCAACGCCTTGGGCGCAGTTGGGGATGCCCTGCGGTACCTTCCAAAATTTCAGATGCTTTGATTGAAACAATTAAAGATGGCACTTGCCTTTTCATATATTATCCTCAAAAAAGTTATATGAAAGACGCTTACTGGGTAAACAAAAAAATAGACCATCTTCCGATGGACATGACTACTTCCGATTTTATGCCACTTGCATCCGCGCGTAAAAAAGTAGAAAAAATTGAGTACGTTTCTCCTAATGGCTCTGTTGATAGTGTTAAAACAATACAACCTTAGTTTAGCATAGATATAAGGACACTGTCCCTGTTGTAAATATCCCGTACAAACCGCACGTGGTTACCTGTGGTGTCTTCAAACGCCGTCAGGTAAGTAATATGTACTGGTATTTTTGTTTTTAATACTTCCCACCTGGATTTATGGGTTTGAATCATTGAATCAAGTTTGCCTTGATCGAATTTCATCTTTTCAAAGTCGGATAATATATACAAAGCCATCTCCTGTGGCTGCTGCACTCTTATACATCCTGAACTTAAAAAACGATTGCGCCTTACAAAATCATCTCTGTGAGGTGTATCATGCAGATATATATCCCATGGGTTAGGTAAGTTAAACTTCACATAGCCCAGTGCATTTTCATCTCCTGGCGCTTGCTTATAAACAAATCTTTTATAGTTAGTAGCAGTGATCTCAGAAGCATCTATTTCATGTCCACTATGATCGTATGCTACTAACCCTTTTTTGTGAAGGTATTTTTTGCTTTTTGCCAGGCCTGGCAAAACATCCTTTTTAAGGATGGTTGGTGGTACACCCCACGACGGATTGATAATAATATTAGCCATATCCGCACTTAGGCTCGGCGTTTGTCTTGAAACCTTCCCTACCACTACTCGCATGTGCATTACAAGGTTGCCCTCTCTTTTGAAAAACAGCTCCATCAAAGGTACATCTACCCAAATATAAGTATTCCCCATTTCACGCGGCATCCAGCGCAAACGCTCCATATTAGCTTTAAGAGATGTGGCAAATTGGGCAGGCTGGGCAGAAAGACGTGCTATAGTAAAACTATCAAGTCTTCCGGATACTTTTATATTCATATAATCCTGGTAAGTCATTACCATTTGAGCAAACTCGCTCACAGAGTCATTAGGCTCTGAAGAAGCCCAGGGCATTTCCGCTTTGATAACATCAGTAATTATATTCCGGCTAGCACTATCAGGGTGTGTAATTCTTTTTATGCCCTGTATTCTATCTATGAGTGATATTAGCTGTTCGTTTTTTTGCAATGAATCATAACGTTTATATTCATCACGGAACATTTTATATAAAGGGATAAGACTTCTATAATCATTTAAAGAAACATATTTATCATCACTGCCTAATGATAAAAGGGCATGAGGCCCATCCCATGATGTATCATTTTTTTGAAACCAAAGCGTATCTGCTTTTTTAGGATTAACTGCTCCCATCAATAAATCTCTGGCTACATTTAGATAGCTAATTGTAAGGCTGGTATCAAAAGTTATTACGGTATTAATATCAGGATGCTTATCATCATGAAGTTGTGCCTGCATTTTTTTTAAACCTGAAAGATGATAATGCTCAGGATCCAATCCATCCCAGCGAACATCTTCCAATTCTTTAAGAAAAGTCGCTGCAGCATCTCTAACGCCATCATTTGTTACCCATACAGGCTTATACTGGTTTTGCTGATACATGTGCATCATATAGTCAGCAATAGATTGATCCTTATGATTAGAAGTATCCCATTTTTTAAAAACAGATTGCAACTGGCTCGAAAACGCATCCTTATCTACAAATCCCGAAGAAGAAAATAATTTTATTCCGCTACCTTTTTGCTGGCCGGAATTACATGATTCTAATAAGAAAAAGCAGGATAAGATTAATATAATTACATACACACGCTTTCGTCCATATCCAACTGTTATGCTCATAAAACGTTCTGAATTTTCCTACAACGTTAGAGCATTGCAAAAACTATTCCAAACCCGAATGTTAGGGATTTCTTTACTATAAGGTTAATTCTTTCATCGGATCCCAAAATAGTCTCTCAAAATCAACCACTCTGTCATCCACAATTTTTATTCCTTCCTTCTCTAACAATTGTTGCATGCTCAATAAGCCATTAAAATGATGTTTCCCTGAAAGCATGCCTATTCTGTTTACTACCCTGTGTGCTGGCACCCTGGGTTTCACCTTATCACATGAATTCATAGCATATCCTACCATACGTGCACCCGATTTTGCCCCTACGGCAGCAGCAACTGCACCATAGGTAGTTACCCGGCCTTTGGGCACATGGCGCACAATATCGTAGATCACATCGTATATGTTTTCCCTATTGTTTATTCCCTTCTTCATTTCTCTTTTTTCTTTCTGCTAATAGCTTAGTGCGTCTTGGTTCTCCTACTTCCTTATATTCATAGGGACAATTTCTACAACCATTACCGCAACAATAACCACGTTCTAAAAGATACGAAGCAGTAAACACAAGTAAGCCATCAGGCTGTATATAATAATCTTCTCCCTCAACTAACCTGTTCTTCATTCTTTTCAAATCTTTCAGGTACTTTAATTGCTTCCGATGGCAACGAAAAAGATACAAAATAGATCGTTCTTCCCTCTGCCAGGTGCAAGCTTTCATAGTATGTCTGTATCCCTAATGCCCCTGCAGCTTTTCCCTGCCCATAAATATCTACTATGTTTTCCCGAATGCTGCAACCATTCTCTGCTATCGTTTCTAATGTAAAATCATAAAGTTCTTTCGAATCCGTTTTCAATTGCACAAGGCCACCGGGTTTTAGTATCTGCTGGTATAGACGCAAAAATCGTGGATGTGTAAGGCGGTTTTTGATCCGCGGCTTCCTGAGGAATGGATCTGGGAAAATGATCCATATATCAGATACTTCTCCGGGAGTAAAATAATCAGCTATTTGCCCAATCTGTATTCTGAGAAAACCAACATTATTAAGATTTTCATCGAGCGCAGTTTTGGCCCCCACATACATGCGGTTACCTTTTATATCTACTCCTATATAGTTATGATCTTTGTTCTCTCTGCCTAGTTCCACACTATATTCGCCCCTGCCACATGCAAGCTCTAAAGTGATAGGATAGTTGTTTTTAAAAAATATATGCCACTCGCCTTTTATTTTTTCAGGATATTGTAGTACATTAGAGAATGAATTAATGGCATTGAAACGTAATAACTTTTTGTGTCCCATAGAAAATTCAGCAAAAATAATTAACTAAGCTCATTAAAAACCTTAAAAGAATCAGATCATGAAGCGAACTATTCTACTTTTTTCAATTGTTGGAGGTCTTTCTATCCTCGCCCTATCAAGCTATAAAGGAGGCTTGGCATCAAGCTCCGCAACTACCCAAAATTGTACAAACGTACCTGGTAATGTTCCCGGTTGTGGAAATGGTTCTGGTTGCCACGCTCCTGGGTTGGCATCGTCTATCAATGTTGGCATTACAGTAATAGACTTGGAAAATAACACTCCTGTAGACTCCACTTGGGTGCCAGGGCATCAGTATCATGTAATTGTAGGTGGTATTAGTTCAGATACTACTACATTAGATCATTTTGGATTTCAATGCGCAGTATCAACTGCAATTGGCGCTGGTGGCCTAATTTATAGAACCGGTACTTTTACCCCGGTATCAGGCATTATGGATGGAGGCACAGCTGAGGGTTGTGATTATGTTGAACAGATCGTTAATATACCGGGCAAGACTGGATCATTTAATACTTACGTGTCACCACAATTTGAATGGGACGCTGATACCTCTACAACAACTACTGTAGACAGTATATATTTTTACGCGATACTTTTACCAAATCAAAATATTGATGCCAACTTTGCTAATGACTCTTCAAACGTTGCAGTACCTTTTGGTTTAAAAAGAGGCCAGTTCACAGAAGGCATAGCAAATGTCCTGAACAATGCAAGCATTGCTACTTTTCCTAATCCGGTTGGAGACAACCTGAATATCAGCCTTACTAAAGCAATTCCGGGTTTATATACAGTAAATGTATATGATGTATCCGGTAGAAGGATTTTGTGTCAGAATTATCATGTAAATAGCTCTTCTTATACTGCGAGTGTTAATACCACTAAATGGGCACCAGGTATGTATCAGGTACAGCTATTATGCGGTCCATCGCGACGCACTTTCTCAATTGTAAAATAGATAAATAGCTAATATATTTGAATGGCTACCGCAATGGTAGCCATTTTTTTATGCTATCAAAAACGATAGTCTGCAATAGCTGCAACAAAGTCCAAAAGATCAATTAAGGATCTCCATTCGTCGGATGAAAACGACATTTCGTTGGATGGAATCTGCATTTCGGTGAATAGTCAATTTAAACATCAATAAAGCATTTTAACTTTCTGAAAAATTATATGAAATATCGATATACTTCGATCATAAAGGAATAGATAGTTAGCCTATAAACCACAAATAAAAAAACCACTCAACTCTTTGAGTGGTTTTTGTTTCGAGATCAAATAAGATTTTCAGTAATCTTAAATTACTTGTTAGAATTTTCTCCGTTCGTCGAATGAAAACAACATTTCGTTGGATGAAACCCACCATTCGGTTAATGACTCATTGAAAGGCTAACAATAGATATATCTTACATATAAATAATTATTCTCAACTTAAAATCTTTTCAAAAATGAAAAAGCAACTTTTAATTACAGCTTTTACAGTATTATGTGCTGGTTACTTTAATAATGCCATTGCACAAGCAGGGTGGAACTCTTCTTCTTCATCTGGTCCAGGATATCTAAGTACTAATTCAAATACCTTAGGAATAAATATTACTCCTGGAGTAAATATTGGCACTATTCCTTCTCCACTATCGACAGAGGCATGTTTGTTCAAAGTTGGTGGTGACATTGGATTATCCGGAAGTCTTTATGGGAATACTGGTCTTCGGGTTGAGAGTGATCAATGGGGAGCTTGTGATATGATATTGAATGGGATAACTAGTACAAATAAAGGTCAAATATCTTTTACTTCAGCAGTAAACAATACTACCAATGATAATGCATTTACATTCACTACTACAGACGCAACTACAAACCACTGGGCACTTTTTATTAAACACAGTGGAAAAGTAGTTATAGGCGATGCTATACAAAGCAACTATCCAGGTAACTATAATTTATATGTACAAAATGGCATCCTTACAGAAAAGCTAAAAATTGCATTACATACCGATGCGACAAACTGGTCAGACTATGTTTTTAATAAAGACTACCAGCTTATGCCACTTGGAGAGGTAGCCAGCTATGTAAAAACAAATAAACATTTACCGGGTGTACCATCCGCAGAAGAAGTGGGTAAAGATGGCATAGACGTGGCAAGCATGGATGCCACGCTGCTGAAAAAAGTAGAAGAGCTGACTCTTTATGTAATACAGCAACAAAAGAGTATTAATAATCTGCAAAAACAAAATGCGGAGCTAAATCAGGAAGTTGAAAGCTTAAAGAAATAATTTTTAATCATTAATAAAACAAACTTGTATGTTAAAGAAATATTTCATCCTGTTTGTTTTAGTCATACTAATGGTTAAAACAAACGCCCAGACAGTTACTTACCATTTTAAGGGAAGACCTATTCAATTGAATGAGAGTAATGACAAATTATTGATTTCTCTAAATGAAAACGATGCAACTGGCAGAATACAATTATTGAATAAGGTGAAAAATGATCCGGATTTTGAAGTGGCATTTGATAAAGCAGCTTCTTTTATTGTATTAAAAAGAAAACCCGGAAGTCTTATTGCGAAGAAAGAAGCTCTTAACAATTACCTCAAAGAACCTTATATTACTTACGCATCTTTTATATTTGAGCATGAAGATGGCACATGGCAAGGTACTACCAATGAGATAATAGTAGAGTTAAAAGATGGCGTTACGAGCGATCAGGCTAGGAGTGTCGCTGGCAATTATCATTATATCGCCGTCAGGCAAAACCCATCCAGAAGCAATGTTTATCACTTCTATTTTCCAAAAGATCAGGATATACTTCAGATCAATGATAATCTATACTCAACCGGGCTTTTTGAATTTGCCGAACCTAATTTCATAAGGATGGTCAAGTTAGCTTCCAGTTGTACTTTATCAGGTTCAGTTACAGATCCTAGTTGGGCATCGCAATGGGCTCTCAATACAGCTGGAACTACATTTCCTACAGGATCAGATATTAACATTTGCGAAGCATGGAACTTAACAAATGCTCTTACGACAAGTTCTACATTATCACAAGTTAGTGTCGCAGTAATTGATGATGGCGTAGATGTTGGACATCCTGATTTGAATGTTAGCACTACTCTCGGTTACGACGCGGTTACCAGCTGTTGCGGAGCACCCGGTTGTATGTCGTGTCCATTTTCTACTTCATCGCCTGGGTATCCACTTATCGGTGATAACCATGGCACAGAATGCGCAGGTGTAGTAGGTGCATTGGCAAATGGTGTAGGCGTAGTTGGAGTGGCACCAGGAGTAACAATTATACCTATAAGAATAGGATATGGCGCTGAAGGCGCATTCGTTACAAACGATGGATGGATCGCGGAGGGTATTGATTGGGCATCGGGCTATACTTATTATTTTGATGGAGGTACTAAGGTTAATGCAGATATTTTAAACCTTTCCCTTGATTTGGGTACCACTGATGCGGGGTATGGCTTGACAAATGCAGCATTAGATTGGGCTCTTGCCAATGGAAGAAATGGATTAGGATGTGTGGTTGTTGCGGCTGTCGGTAATGATGCAGGCACTGGCTCATCAACGATTCACTGGCCAGCATCAAAACCAGGAGTATTAGCTATAGGAGCGATGAGCTATTGCAATCAAAGAAGGCAAAGAGCTGGTCTCTCTACCTCTGCTTCATGCGATAACCCTGATTTAAGTAGCAATTACGGAGTGGGGGCGAACTATGGTACTACAGGTGATCCCGCATCAGGATACTTAACCGTAATGGCTCCGGGAGCAGACATTTACACTACTGATATTACCAGCGCCGGTGGAGGCAATGATTACGTACCACCTGCAAGTTCTTTTGGAACACCTGGTGGCTTTGCAAATACATCTTCAGCATGTCCACATGTCGCAGGCGTGGCAGCTCTGATGCTGAATGCCAATCCGTGCCTTACTCCAACGGAAGTTGGAAATATAATTGAATTAACAGCTGATGAGGTCGAACCATCAGTGCCTTACCCCGGATATACTTACTCCGTAATACCCGGCGATCCCATAGGCAGGGGCTGGAATAACGAAATGGGCTATGGTAAGGTAGATGCAGGGAATGCTGTTACATTATCCCATGATATGTATAAGCAAAACAAAACAGAAACCGGCTTTGTAGCTTATTTTTCAAATCACAAAACATATGCAGGGTATTCTGTAACTAATCTGCTACCAAATGGAGACTATGTTATCGAACCTAGCGCCACAATAAAATTCTACGCACCGGAATCTATTACCCTAGAGCCTGGTTTTGTCAGTACTCTGGGTTGTGTCTTTGCAGGCGCTATAAGCTTAAAAAGGCCTTGCAGTAGTGGCGATTCTCATTTTAGATTGGCTAATCCAAACCAAAATAATGAAAACAATCCACCGATAACCTCCATTTCACAATCAAATACCATTAACGACATACATATTTATCCTAATCCTGCACAGGAAAAGCTGAATATATCATTTACATTAAATGAGAATTCTAAAGTGTCTTTTATTATAAGCAATATAGAAGGTCAAAAAGCAATAGATAACATTAACAAAAATCTTAATGCCGGAGAACAATTACAAACAATATCTATAGCTAACTTAATGCCCGGTGTCTATTTTATTAGTATCCAAACCAATGAAGGTTTAAGTAGATTTAAGTTCGTAAAAGAATAGGTAGTTAACCTATAAAATAAAAACCACTCAACTCCTTGAGTGGTTTTTTTCTAAATCACTTCCGGGGGTTTATTGTCGTTAACTTTATTTGCAAACAGCTTGCTGCGAGTATAACTTTGCTCTAAGCCCAAACTTTGGGTATAAAGCTCTTTGAAAAGTGGTAATAGCCTACTGATTAAAATCATGATAATTTTCATACAGCCATCTCTCTAAAGGGATTCTATGTGTAATGCATGTGGCATAAATGGGAAATGAATGAGTAATGATTCGCCCAATAACTATTTGCATAACTATTGTCAGCACAGCATTTCAGCATATCAAAACATATCCCAATTCCCCAAAATCAATTTTTTTACACAATGGGAAAAACAGGAAAATAGAATAACACATTAGCAAATTGGCACATTGCCGAATTGCCAAATTACACTCTTAACAATAGCACTAATATCCCATATAATAACATCATCCCATCCACTAAGCCCAAATAGGCTTTGTCTGATGGATATTTCCGGGTATAATCTATTACCAGTTTTGTGATGAGAGCTGTTAGCAGATCTGCAATGAGCCTTGAGACCGACTGGTACCTGAAATATTGTATGATGCTCAGTATACTAAATAGGACTATAGATGCATTCATTAGCCGATAACTATTCTTTATCCCTATCAGATTAGGGATTGTAAAGATATCTGCCTCAAGATCTGTCTGCATATCCCGTATATCAAATGCCACACAAAGGGTAAACATAAATGCAAACCGCATCACTATTTCAAAAGGGTAATCGTACAAACTTTTATCCCAATAAAGCATTGGTAGCATACTGGTTACTATGGTCCACACACTCGTCAATACCAAAATCTTTATCCAGCCAAAATCGCGTATCCGCCTTTTATCCTTAAATGGAAGCATTGGCAAAGAATAGGCAAAAGATAAAACCCCTAAAACTATGCAGGCGAGAAATATTCTTCCTGATAACCAAAACAAGCTACCAATACACATTATTAATCCTGCGCTGCAAAAAATATAATTCCAGTGTTTATATCGTTGTGACCAGTCAAATCTGTCTGATATTAATGGGGTTGATTTTTTAATAATATGGTGAGTGTTGTATACAACTAATGTGCTCCCAAATACTAATACATGTAAAGAAGTAAATAACGGAGGCGTATGGCCGATAAGCAAGCGTTCTGTAGCCATGCAAAGGCTTAAAGAGCATAATGCTGCAAATACACTAGTGTATAAGATCCATGACAATAAGGTATTCAAAAATTTCATCAATATTTATCTGAAAACAAAGGTACGCTTCAACAAATTGCACCTAAGATTTTATCAATATTACTTACAAAGGTATATTGCCATGTTTCCGTTTGGGCATATTCACTACTTTGTTTTCCAGCATCTTGTATGCTTTAATGAGCTTGGACCTTGTTTCTTCAGGCAATATTATTTCATCTATAAAGCCTCGTGCGGCAGCACCATAAGGATTCGCAAATTTCTCTGTGTATTCCTGTTCCTTCTCTTTCAGCTTAGCTTCCTTATCGGTAGCTGCTGCAATTTCTCTTTTAAATATTATCTCAGCCGCTCCTTTAGGCCCCATTACAGCAATTTCAGCAGTTGGCCATGCAAAATTCATATCCGCTCCAATATGCTTCGAATTCATTACATCATAAGCACCACCATATGCCTTTCTCGTAATGACAGTTACTTTAGGAACTGTAGCCTCGCTTAACGCAAAAAGCAACTTAGCTCCGTTCACTATAATACCGTTCCATTCCTGATCAGTACCCGGCAAGAATCCAGGAACATCAACCAATACTAATAACGGAATATTAAATGCATCGCAAAAACGTACAAAACGTGCGCCTTTTTTACTTGAATTGATATCCAATACACCCGCAAGATTTGCAGGTTGGTTGGCTACAATTCCTATACTGCGCCCGCCTATACGCGCAAACCCGACAACTATATTTTCTGCATAATCTTTATGAACCTCAAGAAAAGACCCTGCATCTGCAATGTCATCAATAACTTCTTTTATGTCATAAGGCTGGTTGGGATTTGCCGGAATTATATTGTTTAATTTGGGTCTGCTTTCATCTCCCATTTCATAATTATATATGGGAGCTTCTTCTTCGCAATTCTGAGGCATATAGCTCAACAATTGCTTAATTTGTTCTATACATTCCACCTCGTTTGAACAAGCAAAATGTGTAACACCTGATTTTGAAGCATGAGTATGTGCCCCACCTAATTCCTCACTGGTCACATTTTCATGTGTTACTGTCTTTACTACATTGGGGCCGGTAACGAACATATAAGAAGTATGCTCCACCATTAATATAAAATCGGTAATAGCAGGTGAATAAACCGCACCACCTGCACACGGTCCCATGATAGCCGATATCTGTGGCACTACCCCTGAAGATTTTACATTGCGATAAAAAATATCAGCGTAGCCTCCAAGAGAAACAACACCTTCCTGTATACGTGCACCTCCACTATCATTTAGTCCTATTAGTGGTGCTCCATTCTGGATGGCAAGATCCATGATCTTACAAATCTTCTCAGCATGCGTTTCAGACAAGCTACCGCCAAAAACAGTAAAATCCTGCGAGAATACATATACCAGACGTCCATTGATAGT
>DATNFP010000090.1:0-30713 GCA_035606335.1 Flavipsychrobacter sp.
TTTGTCCCAAAGGTATTTACCTATGGTGAAGGCGCCGATATCACTGCTGTCATATTTGCTGCCTCCTGTGGCTATGCTGTAGCAATAGCAGGCATAAGGGGGTGCTGTGCCTATATGGGCTACTGTAGAGTAAGTAGTATCATGGGTGTCATTACAGATCATCCGCAGACGGTACCAGGCAGGATAAGTGTAGGCTGCTACCGTAAAGGTATCTGACATCGATGTTCCTGCCACATCCCCCCAGCTGCTGCCATCGGGTGAGGTCTGCCAGCTCCAGCTGATATTGGACTGGTGGTACTCATGGGTGGTATCTGTAAGCATGTATGGATAACCTGAACACTGCAGGGTGTCTGTGATATCTGCTGTGCCCGCATTCACCGGGCCATTACATGGACGATAGCTTATGTTCACCAGGAAGTCTATCTGCTGATTTTCGAAATAGCTTTCTCCACATGGGCTGATCGGATCGCTTTGGCCATAACCCGTCAGTACTCTAAGACCGGTGATACCCACCAGTGCTGTATCCGGTACCCTGAAGGTATCGGTTACAGTGGCTTGTGCAAGGGTAAGACCGCTGCAGCAGCTTCCTGCCAGCCTGTGGTCGAATATCTGTTCAGATGGATCGTAGATACCATTATGGTTCAGATCCAGGTATAGGTTAACTGGAGTACCATAGTTGTAATCGTAATAATTGGCACTACCTACTGTTACATAGAACTGGTAAACAGTATCCCGGTACATTATAGGAAGAGTTGCGATATCACTTACCAGGGTATCATATCCCACATAAGGAATTCTTTCCGATGGATTAATCGTATTCCCATCCACAGGAGTGGCATGCCCGAAATCAAGTATTGAGTCTGCTGACGGTAATTTCAGTATAGATAGATTGTTTACAGCACTATAAGGCGGAATATATACATAAGTTGCCGCCGCTGCAGCCTTGCAATAGCAGATATAGAATGGTGCAAGTTTAATAAGCTGTGTTGCGGTAGTATCCGATAAGCCAGAATTAGTACAGGTAACTATTGCCCTATAATAGGTATTGGCTGTTATATTCTGAGTAATGATTGGCAAGGTATCCCCTGAAATTGTAGACCATGTAGAGCCATCATTGGATAATTGCCATACAAAGGAAAGACCCGCCACTTCTGATGTGCCGGTCAACCCCAAATTAAAGTTAACTCCGGAGCAGGGTACAATATTACTTATAGAACCTGCGGTTGGTTTACCTGAACATGGCGGAAGAATTTTTACGAGGTCAAAACCCATATTGTTTGTCTCTGAATATTGTGTTTCATATACGGCCTTAAATGCTATCACTGTTTGTGCTGAGTTGGAAGCGATAGGTATTGACTCAAATGCCCAGCCCGATGTAGCTGCAAAGCTGCCTATTTCGTTGAAGCTTGCTCCATTATTGGTAGACAACCAAACGGTAAAGGAATCATCCGGATAACCATATAAAGAAGCAGGGTTATTCAGATAAAATTGCAATGCCTTATTACCGGTTGCTGAAATATTACAATTTGCCAACAAATACAAATTGCCAGGCGATAGATGGGACGGACTATAAGAACAGTCCTCATAAGCATAATCTGTCTGTATGCTTGCACAATGATTGCCATCTATTGAAGGCGGTGATGGAGCTGCAGATGAATAAGGATACCAGCAGCTGTAACTGGTGCCCTGGTCTTCCCTACGCCATGAGTTATTACCATAAGATGGTGAATTAGCCCAACTGCTATCAGGTATATCATAAGTGTTGCAACGAGTTATCCAGTTCTCGAAGCTTTGTTTGTAGGGTATGCTTGCATATGTGGGTGAGAAACCACTCATATTCACCGTTACTGGAGAAGTAGTGGCCGAAGTACCACTCAACGGGCACGAAACAACACATTCAAATTCTGTTGCGCTGAAAAGCGGAGGCGAATTAAAATTGATGGCTGTATCATTCCCACCTGCATTTGTCCAGGTAATACCCCCATCGGTAGATTTCTTCCACTGGTATTTTAAGTTACCGGCAAGGCTGGTTCCCGTGATTGCAAAATTATAACCCTGACCGGGACATGTACTCAATGTACCTCCCGGAACTACATTACCTGCTACAGGTGTGCCACTGCATGGTGGCGCTACATATACGCTATCTAAAGAAATATTGAAGTATTCATAGCTATAGCTATATCCTGGAGGCGGATTATATGGTCTATTCCCCCGGAAGCGAATGATAGTTGTAGCTGAAGTGGAAGCAATTGGTACTGCTACTCTGGTCCATTGGCTAGCTGTATCTCCCCACCATACCTGGTTAAAGGTCAAACCACCATCGGTAGAAAGAAGCACTTTGAAAGTATCTGCATTCTCTAATGCAAAAGTTCCCCCATATGGATATGCCGGGCAATTCCAATAAAAATATAGTGCTTTATCTCCTGTACCGCTGCAATTAACATACAGATCCATATTACCAATCAGGTTTTCATTATAGCTGCTATACATGTAACAGCAACCATAAGGATAAGAAGTAGCTATAGAATGGAAAACTGCACTATGCGATCCACTTACATAAGGTGGTGGCGCTGAATAATAGCTTGATGCTGTACTCCATCCCGCAGTGCTACCCTGGTCATTTCTCCTCCATGAGCTATCTCCTACTGATGGATGATTGATCCAGTGGCCATCAGGCACATCGCTGTTTGCACAATAGTTTTGCCAATTTTCAAAATCCTGGAAATAAGGAAGGCTGGCATAAGCAGGGGTACCCGGAGCAAGAGTAACAGCGGCGCTATAACCTGTATCTCCACTATTAGTACAAATAGTTGCAAGCCTGTATTGATTAGAACTTATAATGGATTTAACAGTATCTGAGGTTGTTGTATCACCTGCCAGGTTGGTCCATACACCTGAGATCAATTCCTGCCACTGATATTTCAAGTTACTATAAATACCGGCTGTACCGGTCAATATTTCATTACCGCCTGCACAAACACTTACAGAACCCGATGGAGTGGTAGTAACAGTTGGAGTGCCACTACAAGGGGGGGGAGGTAAAATATCAACTGTATAATCTCTTGTATCACCATAATATATGTAAGGATAAGAGTAAGAATAACTACCAGACATATAAGTTAACTCGCCACCACAAGGATCTATTGAATCAATTGGCTCGCAACAAAATTCCCCTTCATCAATTACACGCATCAGATGCTTACCTGTCTTTGCTGTCAATGGAAGATTAATAGTAAAAGAACTACTGGAAATACATGTAAATGATGCAGCACCAGCATACATTGTTGCAACAAGCTCCGTAGAATTGTCAAATTTACCGTCATCGTTAAAATCTATCCACACAGCAGCTATCTGTTCATAGCAATAATTCGGGGTGAGTGTACCAGAATAAGAACTACCAGCCTGCATGGTATCTATCATTGAGGTATGATCAGAATAACTAGTACTTGTAATACCACAAGACGAATTATCATACAAGCTTGATGTGCCATATCCGCCGATACTAAAACTGCTAATTGATTCGTAATAGGAACAGCCATACATAAAGTTGGCTTTGCAGACAGGTGTTGCCTGTGCGTTAGCTTTTTCGATCGTTTGTAATGTCAGAAAAACTGGCAACAACAAAGCTAACAGGACAGGTTTTTTTAGTAGATGAGTAAACATTGATTTCATATTTTGTTTAGTCGATTTTTTTTCAGTTAGGATACGTAATTTATTAACTTTTTATTAAAAAAGTAAACTTATTGTTAAAATTTTTAGAAAGTTAATAAAGGTGGGCAGCTAAACAGATAATAATTGTATTAATGTATGGTAATGAATGTATTATTAATAAATTTATGCTACAATAACCAAGCGCATTTCACGGAATTGCATAAAAACGGGGCATATAATATGCCCCGTTCTACAATTTATAATAACTTATAATGCTTATCTAATGATCAATTTCTGGAGCATTCTTTGTCCGTCGGCTATAAGCTCTACAACGTATATACCACGTGGTTGATTACTCATGTCCAGCTGTGTGCTGAACTGACCACTTGTATTAGTATAGCTACGTTGCATAACCTGTTGGCCGGTTACATTACTAATAGAGATCTGGAGGTCTTTAACCACATTGTTAGCTGTGAACTCTACTGTGAATTTACCTGATGTAGGGTTAGGATACATAGACAAGTGTTCGATGTTATTTATGCTACCCACAGATGTAGCTATTGGCCCTTTATGGAATTTCACAACAAAGTCCTCTGTTTCGCCGGAAGCATATGCTCCACAACCATCATCAGATGGTGAATTAGGCGCTGTATTATTATTTAATATCAAACGCATACCTGTTGGTACTTCAGTAATAACAGCATCAGGTATCGTAAGGCTGGTTGTAAGATACCAATCACTTGCGGTAGTATATGTTGTCCAAACTCTTTCATCAGGTACATCATATACAAGGTTGTTATTAAAGTCCATGAACAAAGTAATCTTAGAATCGGCGTGTTCTGCGGATTTCAATATCTGGTAAACGCTTACAGGATAAGTTGAATCAGCATACAGATCAAGCACATCACCAGTGTGATCTGTACGACCATTCACTGCTACAGGATTAAGTATATGAGGGCCACCTTTATCCCATAGATATGTACCTATAGTGAACGCACCTATATCACTGCTATCATACTTACTACCACCTGTTGCCATGCTATAACAATAACATGCATAAGCAGGAGCAGTACCAACATGTGCCACTTTAGAGTACGTGGTATCGTGTGAATCATTGCAAATTACTCTTAGCCGATACCATGTTGGAACAATATAAGATGCTACAGTAAATGTATCAGTCATTGACATGCCGGGAATGTCTCCCCAACTTATTCCATCGGGAGAAGTTTGCCAGTTCCATGTAACTTTTGACTGATGATGCTCGTGGGTGGTATCTATAACCATGTAACTATATCCCACACACATAGTAGAATCACTGACCTGGGCAATACCTGCAGCAACAGGTCCATCGCAAGGACGGTAATCTATATTGACAAGGAAATCAATGTCCTGGTTTTCATAATAAGATTCGCCACAAGGACTTATAGGATCGCTTTGACCATAGCCAGTCATCACACGTAAACCTGTAACACCTATTAATGTTGTATCTGCTATACGGAAAGTGTCTGTAACAGTTGCATTTGCAAGTGTAAGGCTTGTACAGCAACTACCACCTAAACGATGGTCAAATATTTCTTCAGCAGGATCGTATTGCCCATTATGATTCAGATCAAGATAAATATTAACAGGTGTGTTGTAATTGTAATCGTAAGAATTATAAGAACCTACTGTTACATAAAACTGATATAAGCTATCCCTATAAAGCGTAGGCAGTATTGAGGAATCATTTGGTATTGTATCATAAGCAACGTAATCAATTTTCTCCCAGGGATTTTTACTTCCATCAACAGGGACTGCTTTACCAAAATCCAAGATTGAATCATTTTTTGGTAATCTTAGTATTGAAAAATTATTTACTGAGCTGCTTGGAACATTCACATTAGTTGCATTTTTAGTTGGGTCGCAATAGCATATATAAAATGGAGCCAGTTTAATCAATTGACTTGCTGTGGTATCAGAGAGCCCGGAATTGGTACAAGTCACTATCGCTCTGTAATATGTATTTGCAGTGATGTTTTGAGTTATAACGGGCAACGTATCACCAGATAGAGTAGTCCATGAACTACCATCACCAGATGATTGCCATACATAACTAAGACCCGCAGCCTGAGAGACACCCGTTAACGACAAATTGAAATTAGTTCCTGAACAAGGCGTAACATTATTTACCGTTCCGGCCGTGGGTTTATCCTGGCATGGAGGAAGAACTTTTACCAGGTCAAGGCCCATATTATTTACATCACTGTATTGATATTTATAAACTGTTTGAAATAATATTACTGTTTGAGGTGAATTGGAAGCGATAGGCAAAGATTCAAATTGCCATGATGTAGTTGTACCATAACTTCCTATTTCCTTAAATGTTACGCCATTATCAGTTGATAACCAAACCAGGAAAGAGTCATTAGGGTAACTGTATAAGGGAGTTGGATTATTAAGATAGAACTGAAGCTCTTTATTACCTGGTGTGGACGTGTTACAGTTAACTAACAAATATAAATTACCCGGTGTAAGATTAGGTTGATTGTAACTGCAATCATAGTATGCATAATCTGTCTGAATGCTTGCGCAATGCTTTCCATCCACTGAAGGAGGAGCAGGAGCTTTGGATGAATATGGGTACCAGCAGCTATAACTTGTGCCCTGATCCTCTCTGCGCCATGAATTATCTCCATATCCGGGAGAATTCGCCCAACTACTATCGGGTATATCATAGGTATAGCAACGGCTTATCCAGTTTTCGAAGCTTTGTGTATAAGGCACACTTGCATAAGTAGGTGAGAAACCACTCATATTCACTGTGACAGGTGAGGTAGTAGCCGAAGTACCACTTAAGGGACAAGAGACAATACATTCAAATTCAGCTCCACTAAACAGAGGAGGTGTTGTAAATGTCAATGTGGTGTCTCCTCTACCTGTAGCATTAGTCCATGTAACGCCACCATCAGTAGATTGTTTCCATTGATATTTAAGATTACCGGCAAGGCTTGTACCAACCAAATTAAATGTATTTGTTGTACCGGGGCAAACTGTAAGAGTACCCCCCGGATTAATATATCCTGCAGTGGGTGTACCTGAACAAGGAGGAGCAACGTATACGCTATCAAGACCTATATCTGTATAATCATAATTGTACCCATAACCCAGGGGGTCTGTATTTAATCTTTTACCCTGGAACCTGATAATAGTTGTTGCAGAATTAGATACTATTGGAACTGCGACACGTGTCCACGACTTGGCAGTATCTCCACCCCAAATCTGATTAAACGTAGTTCCGCCATCTGTAGAAAGAGAGATTATTAATGAATCATTGTTATATAGGGCGTAATTGCTGCCGGCATAAGGATATGGGGTATTTACAAAATAAAAATACAACTCTTTATTTCCCGTAGAGCCACTGCAATTGACATAGAGGTCAAGGTTACCACTATATGGCGGATTTGATGTTGAGAAAAAGGCATAAGGGGGATAATAACTATGGAACCGAGCGCTATGCGATCCGCTTTTGTAAAAAGATCCGGTTGTATAACTTTCACCAGATGTTAGTGCTCCCCAGCCGGCTGTCGAACCCTGATCATCACGGCGCCATGAGCTATCGCCGGTAGCAGGACGGTTTGACCAGCTGCCATCAGGCACATCGGAAGTACCACAATAATTTTCCCAATTCTCAAAATCCTGAAAGTATGGCAAGCTTGCATAAGAAGGCAATCCTGATGCAAGTGTTGCCGCCGTACTATATGCCGTGTCGCCACTCGCTGTACAAAGCACACCTATTCTATACTGCGTAGATCCACTTGCGATAAATGTGGCTGTAGGTGTTGTATCGCCTGAAATACTTGTCCATGTAGATCCAACTAATTGCTGCCAGAAAAATTTAAGACCACTATAAATACCTGCTGAGCCAGTATAGGTTTCACTGCCACCTGAGCATAATACCACTGTGCCAGTGGGAGAAACTGTAACAACAGGTGTGCCGCTGCAAGGAGGAGCGGCAACAATGTTTACATTATAATCGTCAGTAGTACCATAATAGTAATAATCCGTACCGGTTGAATCCATTTCACCGCAAGGGTCTATGTAATTTGTCATTGGCGGAGAGAAAGTATAAATAGAACGTACTCTCATACGATGTTTACCGGTAGCTGCAGTAATCGGTAAATTCAAAGTATATGAGTATGTAGGAGTATAACTGGTACAACATGGATTGTAAGCATTTGGAGTAGTTACTTCTTCATCGGGTGTAAAAACACTGTCGTTGTTAAAGTCTATCCAAATCTGGAAAATCATTTCATAGCCTGAATTAAAAGTTATAGAACCGGCATAAGAACCACCTTGTTCAAGATTTACAGCAGGCACTGCCGATGTTCTGTCGAAATACCCATCATATGTAGATGAGATACATCCTGTCATAGCAGTTGCATCAGTAATAGACGAGCCACTGTAGCCAGTTAAATTAAATGACCGGATATAATCATCGCACGCTGGGATACTACAACATGAGTAGTAGTAGTAGTTAGGAATGCAATAGCCTCCTGCAAATGACAGCTTGCTGTCCGTTGTGAAAAAAACCAGCAAGAACAGAACGAGCGTCTGCGGTTTTTTTGATAGTTGTTTTAAGTAAGTAAAAAATGGTTTCATATTTAATTTTGCAGATTAAAATTCAATCACGCTTTATCGCGACAAGAAATCCCGCTTAGGCATTGATTATAAACACTTTGTCAATACGTAAGCAAACCTTTTTTTATAAAACCAACAAATAATTTGCAAGAAAAAATAGCTGAATCCGGATATTTTTTTTAACTCACGACATAATAAAATGAGAACTAACCCTGAATAAATAAAATACAATTCAAATAAAAAAAAAGCCGCTTGTGTAGCGGCTTTCAGAATATTAATCGATAGTTAATCTTCTATTTTACTATTAATTTTTGAATCATCTTTTCTCCATCAGCAGCAAACTCTATAAAGTAAACACCTCGAGGTTGATCGCTCATATCTAACTGAGTACTGAACTGACCATTTGTATTATTATAACTACGCTGCAATACCTGCTGACCAGTTATATTGCTAACAGTTATTTTGAGATCTTTTACAATATTATTAGCAATAAATTCTACAGTGAATTTTCCTGTTGTAGGATTTGGATACACGGTAAGATTCTGCACATTGCCGATGTTACCAACTTCTGCAGGAACAGGACCATAATGGAATTTTACAGTAAAATCATTTGTTTCTCCGGATGTGTAACCACCGCAAGCATCATCAGATGGGATGTTGGGTGCCGTATTATCGTTCAAGATTAAGCGCATACCGGTTGGAACTTCTGTTATCACGTCATGTGGTATTGTGATCGATGAATTAATGTACCAGTCCGAAGCGGATGTGAAAGCTGTCCATACTCTCTCATCGGGAATATCGTAAGCGAAATTATTATTGAAGTCCATAAATAATGTGATCCTGGCATCTGCATGGCTTACAGATTTCAAAATCTGATATACTGATACAGGGTATGTAGAATCTGCATAAAGATCAATAATATCGCCGGTGTGATCTGTTCGACTGCTGGTTGCGATTGGATTCAGCAAATGTGGCCCACCCTTGGAAAATACATATTTGCCGATCACGAATGCTCCTATATCACTACTATCATTTTTTACACCTCCGGTTGCCATACTATAACAATAACAAGCGTATGGTGGACCAGTTACCACTTTCACAATATTTGAATAGGTTGTGTCATGTGAACCATTGCAAATCATTCGCAGGCGATACCATGCAGGAACAGAATAAAGGATGGAAACAGTATCGCTCATAGACGTACCTGCTATATCTCCCCAACTAACATCGTCGGGAGATGTTTGCCAATTCCAGACAATATTAGATTGTTTATATTCATGCGATGTATCTGTAAGTGTAAAACCATAGCCCACACACATTGTAGAATCAGTCACTTCTGCTGTACCCGCATTTACCGCACCATTACAAGGACGATAATTTATATTTACCAGATAGTCTATTTCCTGGTTTTCGTAAAAGCTTTGACCACAAGGACTGATCGGGTCACTTTGCCCCTCCCCACTCATTACACGCAAACCTGTAATACCGACCGTAGCGGTATCAGGAACGCGGAAAGTGTCAGCCACAGTAGCATCTGCCAAAGAAGGAATGATAAAACAACATGAAAGGTTAGGCAACCTTTGATCCAATACAAGCTCGTTCGGATCATATTGGCCATTTTGATTCATATCTATATAAATATTTACAGGGCTACCTTGAGGCACAAATTCGAAATCATCTTCCATACTGTTTATGGTAACGTATAATTGATAAACACTGTCCCTGTACAATACAGGAATCGTAGAGATATCATTTACAACCGTATCGTAACGAACATAAAATACAGACGTACGTGGATTAAAATTACTTTCCAATGGCAATGGATTTCCATCATCCAACACAGTGTCTTCTGAAGGCACCTTTAAAATAGAGAAATTACCTACACTGCTTTCAGGACCAAATGTATTGAGACTGCCAGGTGAAACAGTAGGATCGCAATAACAAGTATAGAATGGAGCTACCTTAATTAATCGTGAGGCCGAAGTATCTGCTATGCCAGAATTAGTACATGTTACTATTGCCCTGAAATAAGTATTTGCTGTAATATTTTCGGTAACAATAGGCAGTGTATCTTTTGCTATTGTGCTCCATATAGTTCCGCCGCTTGATTCCTGCCAGCTATAAGACAAGCCTGCTGACATTGAAGTACCTGTTAACGCCAGTTTAAAATTAGCTCCTGAACAAGGATTAACATTATTAATAGTACCTGCTATCGGTTCACCCTGGCAAGGAGGCAATACTTTTACCAGATCCAAACTCATATTATTAATATCTGAAAATTCACTTTCGTATTGTGCCTGGAACAAGACCACAGTTTGGGCAGAAGAAGAAGTAAAATCTATGCTTTCAAACTGCCAGTCAGTAGTAGCTCCATAGTTGCCAATCAAGCTAAAAGTTCCTCCATTATCTGTAGATAAATAGACATCAAATGAATCCTGAGGATCAAAAGGGCTTCCGGGATTATTTAGATAAAACTGAAGTTCTTTTTTGCCGGGTGCTCCACCACTGCAATTAATGAACATGTATAAATTTCCCGGCGCTCCGGTATAATTTGTAAACGCCTCATTAGTTTGTATGCTTGCACTATGGTTTCCGTCAACAGAAGGCGGTGAAGGCAGAATAGGGAAATCCCATCCAGCATCGGAACCGTCATCCTCTCTGCGCCAGGAATTATTACCGAAAGAAGGTGCATTAGCCCAATTAGTATCCGGTATATCATTGGTTGAACAATTGCTCATCCAGTTTTCAAAACTTTGTGTGTAAGGAATAGTTGCGTATGTAGGAGGTGTTGTTACATCAATTTCAAGAGAAACTGTGCTATCTACAGCGGCAGGTCCACTCAATGAACATGAAACTACCATTTCATACAATATACTGCTGAATGTGGGAGGTGTATTGAAGAATAATGTAGTATCTCCAGAGCCTAAAGCTTTTGTCCATGTGATACCACCATCTGTAGATTGTTTCCATTGATAAGTAAGATTACCTGCCAGATTAGTTCCTATTGTAGCAAGGCTAAATGTTTGACCTGGGCAAGCAGTCACAGGACCACTGAGATTTATTGAACCGGCAGTAGGTGTACCGCTACAAGGAGGCGCAACATATACGCTATCCAGACCTATATCGCTTTCCTGTTCAGTAAATGTAGAGCCTGGAGGAGGAGTTACCAATCTTTGCCCTACGAAACGTATTATCGTAGTAGGGGAATTAGAGACAATTGGAACAGCCACTCTTGTCCAATCTGAAGCCGTATCCCTGCCCCATACTTGAGTAAAAGTTGCGCCGCCATCTGTAGATAATAGTACCTTCAGTGAATCTGTATTAAATTCAGCAAAAGGAGTTGACGTATTTGGAGGGCTAACAAAATAAAAATAAAGTTCTTTATCACCTGGGCCACTGCAATCAAGATATAAATCAAGGTTACCAAAGAAATCAGAGCCGGAACCTGTTGGTAAGAAACCACAACCAAAGCTGGGGCTACTACTTGCAAGGAAACGGGCGCTATGGTTACCACTTATAGAATTTGATGGCCATGGAAGGCATGAACTTGTTGAACTCCAACCCGCAGTTGCCCCCTGATCATCACGACGCCAGGAGCTATCACCATAAGAGGGGTGATTCACCCAAAATCCATCAGGGACATCATTACTACTGGCAAGGCTGGTAGCACAATAGTTCTGCCAATTTTCAAAATCCTGAAAATATGGTAATGGAGAATAAGTAGGAGTACCCGTTGTTAATGTTGCCACATTACTAAAACCGGTGTCTCCTGAATTAGTACAGATAGTAGCCAATCTATATTGAGTTGAGCCGGAGACTGCTATCGTATCGCTTATAGTAGTATCTTTCGCACCTGTTGCAACCCATTTGCCTCCGCTAAATGTTTGCCATTGAAATTTGTATCCGGATGCTATGGGTACGCTACCATTCAATATCTGAAAGCCACCAGCACAAGAAAATACAGTTCCTGAAGGACTAATTGTTACTACCGGAGTGCCTGTACATGGCGGAGCAGCAACAATATTTACATTATAATCGCGTACATCACCTTCACAGGGAATTTCGGAAAAACTAAAAATCACATAGCCATTACAAGGATCCATAGAAGTTGCCACAGAGCCGGTATTGTAAGCAGCCATCCTCATACGATGCGTACCTGTCTTAGCTGTGAGAGGAATATTAATGGTATACGAAAGTGTACTCGGGAAAGTAGGATCTGAAAGATAAACAGGAGTTACCTGTTCAGAAGCATCAAACACAGTATCATCATTAAAATCTATCCATATTGCTACAGACATCCCTGTAAAATTGAACGACATATCGCCACTGAATGAACCACCCTGCTGCAGATCAACTGCAGATATTAAGGATGTTTCATCAGAATATCCCTGGGCGGTAGCTCCACACGGATTAGCATCAGAAAGCGTAGAACTTCCATATCCGGTTAAGTCAAGACTAATCAAATTAGCGTCGCAGGTAAAAGAAGAGCAAAAAACATCATAAGCAGGTGTACAATATGTTTTTTGAGCACTGGCATTGAATGCATACCCTGTAAGTAGAAATACAATTAATAATGCACTCTTAAAATGAGAGTAATTTTTTGCCATCAAACTTCTAGATAGAATTTTCATAATATTATTTTATTATTCATGGAACTTGGAGGTGAAGACATTAATATTAACTGTCTATTAATAATGAATTATCAAAACAGCTATTAAGTGTTTAATGAAAATTATTAAATACTTAAGATGTAATGGCCTTACTACCTTTTATATATAGTTATGACAGATATTAATCTGAAAAGGTTGGTATTTTTTCATAATTTATTGACAGAGATGTTTTTTTGTTTGATGAAACAGGAATAATAACCGACCAAAAATTTTATTTAACAATCAATTTCTCAATCATTTTCTGACCATCTGCTGATAATTCTACGAAATAAATTCCTTTAGCCTGGTTAGTAAGATCCAGATCCGTTGTAAATTGGCTGGTTATGTCGCTGAAACTTTGCTCAAAGACTTGTTGCCCTGTCAAATTCTTTACAGTAACATGCAATTGTTTTATTGTATTATCCGCAGTGAAGGTTAACCGTACTTTGCCGCTTGTTGGATTTGGATACATTTCCAGGCTCTGTATGTTACTAATATTTCCTACTCCTGCCGGAGGGTTTTTATGAAACCGTATTGCAAAATCAAGGGTCTCGCCTGATGTATACACTCCGCAACCATCATCAGATGGGGAGTTAGGATTAGTATTGTCATTTATAATAAGACGCATGCCGGTTGGCACTCCTGTTAATACTGCATCAGGTATAGTAACTGCAGATGTTATATAAAAATCCGTTTCAGTTGTAAAAGCGGTCAATACTCTTTCATCAGGTACATCATATGTGATATTGTTGT
Organism: Flavipsychrobacter sp.; assembly: GCA_035606335.1. Taxonomy (GTDB): domain Bacteria; phylum Bacteroidota; class Bacteroidia; order Chitinophagales; family Chitinophagaceae; genus DATNFP01. The sequence continues at coordinate 13,671 of DATNFP010000090.1, forward strand.
TGTAGTCTATAAATAAGGTGATCTTGGCATCCCCATGCGTTGCAGATTTTAATATCTGGTAAATCTGAACAGGATATGTAGAGTCAACAGCCAAATCTATGATGGTACCTGTATAGCTTTCGTGTCCGCTGGTAGCAGCGCCATTGTGCAAATGCGGGCCACCTTTTGTAACAGCAAATGAACCGAAACTAAATGCGCCAACATCACAGCTATCTTCTTTCTTACCACCAGTAGCCATACTGAAACAGTAACATGCATAAGCAGGGGCGCGATTTATTGTTACAATATTAGAATAAGAAACAGCACCGGTATTTGTACAAGTCATCTTTAACCTGTGATAAACAGTTGTAGAAAACACCTGTGTTAATGTGTCCATGTTTGTAGTTCCGGATATATCCGCCCAGGAAACGCTATCAGGTGATGCCTGCCAGATCCAACTAATTCCGGATTGATGATATTCATGTGTAGTATCAACGACAATATAGCTGTAGCCTGCACACATTGCAGTATCAGGGCTTACAGCAGTTCCTGCATCCACTTTTCCGTTACATGGCTGGTAAGCAATATAGACAAGATAGTCATCGATCTCACCATAGTTATCGCTATTACCGCATGGTGCCATCGGATCTGTAACTGAAATTCCCCCGGCCAGTACTCTCAAACCTGTTGTCCCAACTAAGGCTGTATCAGGAATACGGAATGTATCTGATATTGTAGATGGTGATGAACTGGTAACAGTTTGATCGAATACTTGTTCATAGCCTTCAAAAGTACCATCATGATCCAGGTCAAGATAAATGTTGACCGGATTATTATCGAAAAACGAACCGAATATTTCGCTTACAGAAAAACGGTACAAGCTGTCCTGATACATAGTATGTGTACCAGTAAGTGTATCGTATTTCAGATAGCCATTGTTGGGAAGATTACTGGTAAACCTAGGATTATTTAGCGCAGGTATATAACCAGATCCATTGTTTAATACAACTTTGCCGGAAGGTAGTTCAGTGATAGTGGTATTACCAATATTAGCATTTGCATTAGCGTAGGTAATAGTGTTGGTAGGGTCGCAATAGCATAGATAGAACGGAGCCAGATTCATTAATAACCCTGCACTTGTATCTGATAAGCCAGATTTATTGCATTTTACTATACAGCGAAAATACGTGGGAGTATAAATAGACGCAGGTGCTATTGGAATAGTATCTCCTACAACATTTAGCCAAGTAATGCTATCTGCAGATTGTTGCCATTGATAAGACATCCCCGCGGCTTCGCTGGAGCCGGAAAGAGAAAGATTAAAGTTAATACCAGGGCAGGGCATTACAGTATCAACTGTACCAGCTATAGGTTTCCCGCTACATGGCTGTAATATCTGCACTGCATCTACTCCTATATCTGTAGCTCCAAAATCGCTGGTTGCTAAAAATTTTATTATCGTAGCACCGGAATCTGATGCGAAAGGAAATCTGTATGATGTCCATGAGCTTACCTGGCTTAACATGCCTATTTGCTTAAATGTAGAGCCATTATCGGTGGAAACATAAATGTTCAAAGAATCAGTCCCATCTTGATTAATATAAAATAAACGAAGCTCTTTGCCACCCGTCACAGCGCTGCAATTTGCAAAAAGATCCATCTCACCCTGTGCACCAAACGGCGCGTCGTAAGTATGGAAACGCGCACTATGATTGTGTATAGCCGCCGGTGGTGTATAGGCACCCGTATTTGAAGACCAGCCACCTATTGTGGAACCCTGGTCATCGCGTCGCCATGAATCATCTCCTGTGGAAGGATTGGTAGTCCAGCTACTATCTGGTACATCTGCCGTATCACACCTGTTTATCCATGATTCAAAATCCTGAATGTATGGAAGGCTTGCATACTTGACAATAGAAGAATTTATAAGAACAGCACTGCTGGTATCAGACAATCCACTGTTAGTACATGTCACAGCCACTCGATATTCAGCGGTTCCATTTGCAATGAAAGTATAAGATACAGAATCCGTATTGGGAAGACTATCCCATGTAGTACCTCCATCTCTTGAGCGCTGCCATAGGAAGTTATAACCAGTAGCTAAAGGTAAATTAGCTGTTAACGTCATGGTAGTTCCTGCACAAACAGAAATAGGCCCGGATGGTGAAACTGAAGAAATGGATGGCATACCTGAACAAGGTGGCACATGATCTACAGATACATCATCGAGGTAAATATCTGAATTGCCGTCACCCGCAAGCGATTTAAAAATGATATAATTTGTAGTTCCACTATAAGAAGACGGTATCTTGTATGTGAATTGAACCCAACCATTATCTGGAGTATTATCCACTATTATCATACCTAATAGAGTGCCACCAACGGATGTTGCGGATGTATTTACATATACCTGTAGTGTATCCTGTGAAGAGAAATTAGTACAATAAGTCCAAAACGATACCTGGTTGTAGCCGGTAGTATATGGGGAAAAATCTAATGCAGGCGTATAAAGCTCAGCAGAACTTCCAGATAATATATCAAAACTGTTATAATACGCATAGAAACCTCCTGAATGAGAAGCAGGACCAGGGTTTCCGGTGAAATCCGGTTCCTGATCCCAGGATGAATCTATTGAAGTACAGCATCCGGCATAACTGATAATAGCCGTATCCCAACCTGTAGGTGGAAATGTAGCTCCATCAAAACTTTCGCTAAGAATATTTTGAGAAAAACAGTTATACGACAGGCATACAATAGCCAAAAATAATAAAGAGGCAATCAGGGGTTTTGTTTTCATGGATTTAAGTATTTGCTCTTCTCTCCTATCAATGAAAATTTGATAACAGAAATATTAATAAGTGTCAAAATTAAATTGAGTAATTATATTAAAATGTTAAAAGGTTTTAACAAATTACTACTTATTAAGATAGACGGCATAATGAGCACCGGCGTTTGGTGCTTTCTTTTTTACCATTATTTTCCACTATTTTTACCCGCAAAAATTTTATCATGCAGTTTCCGGATACGCTCAAATACACGAAAGATCACGAATGGATAAAAATAGAAGGTAATACTGCCACAGTTGGTATTACTGAATTTGCCCAACGCGAATTGGGAGATATAGTATTTGTTGACATAGATGCCAAAGGCAAAAAGCTTAACGCCAACGAGGTATTTGGGACCGTAGAAGCTGTAAAAACCGTTTCTGACTTATATCTGCCTATAAATGGTACAATTACTGAAATAAATCCAGCACTTGAAAATAATCCCGAATATGTGAACCAGGACCCTTATGGAAAGGGATGGATGGTGAAAATGACCATAGATGGCTCTGATATGAGTGAACTATTGGATGCAACAGCATACCAACAACTGGTTGGTGAATAACAATGAGACGTATATTTTTAGAAGATTCTCCTTATAAAAAAAGAGCAAGGTTCATCGCTATAATTTGGACTTTGCTCATTTTTATTCTTTGCCTGTTACCAGGTAAAGACATTCCCAAAGTAAGGATACCATCAGCAGATAAGTATGTACATATAATCTTGTTTGGAGGGTTTGCTTTTTTATGGTTGTGTGGCTATCCTACACGTAATATCTTTTTTCTTTTAATCATTTTTTTTATTACTGTATTTTTTGGCTGGTTTATAGAGTTCTTACAGGGAGTATTAAAATCTCTTGGCAGGTCGAAGGATTTTATGGATCTGCTTGCAGATTCAGGAGGCGATCTACTTGCAATTCTTCTTTTCTGGGTTATGTCTTATCTTGCGGAAAAGAGCTATGCACGCAAAAATAAGAGTACTGCATAGCTTAGCTTCGAAAAGATTTCACTACAAGTAAAGTATTTAACATTACCAAATGATTTATCGCAGCAAAGCACCATTACGTATTGGCCTTGCAGGTGGTGGCACAGATGTTGGCCCCTATTGCGACATATATGGAGGAGCAATATTGAACGCCACGATCTCCTTATATGCCTATGCCTCTATTGAACTAATAAATGAACCTGAAATTATCTTAGAGGCGATAGACAGAAATGTAAAAATCTCTTATCCTAAAAATTATTCTCTGCCAATAGATGGAAAACTTGATCTTGCTAAAGGTGTTTATAACAGGGTAGTAAAAGAATACGGAGAACTGCCATCGGGGTTTAAGCTAACAACTTTTGTTGATGCCCCTGCAGGATCGGGACTGGGTACTTCCTCCACCCTTGTAGTAACGATATTAGGCGCATTTGCAGAATGGCTGCAATTACCGCTTGGTGAATACGATATGGCCCACACGGCGTACGAGATAGAAAGAGTGGAATTGGCAATGGCGGGAGGAAAACAAGACCAATATGCCGCAACGTTTGGCGGTGTCAATTTTATGGAGTTTTATAAAGAAGATACTGTAATAGTAAACCCACTGCGTATCAAGCACAAATACCTGTATGAACTGGAAAATAACCTGCTACTGTATTTTACTGCCACAAGCCGCTTATCTTCTTCCATTATAGAAACACAAAGCAAAAATGTAACAGACAATAACCAGGAATCCATCGAAGCAATGCACCAACTAAAAGAACAGGCAAGAATGATGAAGGAAGCATTGCTAAAAGGAAAAATAGACGAGATAGGGCCTATACTTGATTTTGGGTTTCGCCATAAAAAACAAATGGCTGCCGGCATCTCGAACAATCTTATGGATGAGATATATGAAACGGCCTTGAAGGCAGGAGCAACCGGAGGAAAAATAACAGGTGCTGGGGGTGGAGGTTTTATGATGTTTTATTGCCCCGGTAACAAACGTTTTAGCGTGCAGCATGCCTTAGAAAAATTTGGCGGTGATTTCCGGGCTTACCAGTTTACCGAGCACGGTCTTTTTACATGGAGCGTATAATATGTACTAAATGGAAGCTATTGTATTAGCAGGAGGATTGGGCACACGGCTTAAAAGCACCATTGGCAACTATCCAAAGTGTATGGCGCCGGTAAATGGCATACCATTTCTCGATTATCTCTTCCACTATTTACAATCAGAAAATATTGAGCGGGCTATTTTATCATTAGGATATGAACATCAAATAATCCTTGACTGGCTAATGACCCAGCAACTATCATTTGCAATAGATAATGTAATAGAGTATGAGCCATTGGGCACAGGAGGCGGCATACAACTGGCTATGCAAAAGGTGAAAGATGATAATGTAATTGTACTGAACGGAGATACTTTATTCCAGGTGCCACTACAAGAGCAATTAACTTTTCATGAAAAATGTGGAGCCGCCACTACACTTGCTTTAAAGGAAATTCGCCAATTTGATAGATATGGTGCAGTAAATATTGATGCAAATAATTGTATTACTTCTTTCAGCGAAAAAAAATACAATGATGTGGGATTAATAAACGGAGGGATCTACGTCATTAATAAAAAAGCATTCCTTGCAAAGAATCTCCCCGAAAAATTTTCATTCGAAAAAGATTATCTCGAAGTTTTCGTGAATGAAAAAGCCTTTTACGGATACAAAAGCAATGCTTATTTCATAGATATTGGCATCCCTGAAGACTATGAAAAGGCAAAACAGGATTTTGAAGTGCTTTATAAAAGCAAACTATAAATTGTTATTGAAAAATAGGCTGCTTTAGCTTTTTCACTGCTCCATATACTTCTTCAAGCGTAATGCTTTCTACTGCTTCAGGTATATAATCTGTTTTGTAAAATGCTTTTTCTAAATAAGGGGAAACGATCTTCTCCATCCGGCCATAGCCAAATATCTCTACGGCACTTGTGCAAGTGAAAATAGCCACTACAGGTATTTTCAACGCTAATCCAATATGCATACCCAAGGTATCGCCACTGATTATTAATGAGGTATTGCCTATATCCTGCATATAGTCCTTTATCTGCTCGCGGTCTTTGAAGAAGACAACTTCATAGCCATCATTACGCAATAGCTCGGCAAGCTTGTCGTATTGATTCCACATTTTTGTAGGCCAACGGGCACCCGCCCTTGCTTCGATGCCTATCACATTCATTGGGCCTGATGAAAATACATCTTCACGGATAATATATTCTTCACCATTGAAAGTGTGGCCTAACATCCTGAACAGGATCTCCTGGTAAGAGGTTTTATTTTCCCATTTTATCTGATCGGCCTTTTCTTTTCCAAAGCGTGAAGAAAGCCCCATATCAAACCATTCATTTGCTGATGGCGTATAGACCACTTTATTATCCTGAGTATAGGCACCAAAAAGATGATTTGATTTTAATGCGGAAGCTAATGAAGCACATTTTATATCATCATCAAGCGAAATAATAAAGTCAAATTTTTCATCCATTATTCCTGAAGCAGCTATCTCTTCTATTGCAACTACCTTGACTAAATTAGGTTGCTTAAATGGCAGTACTGCAATATTATGCTTTGCTGTTATCCATGTTATTTCATCGTTTTTGTAGAGGTGTAATAATACTGATGTTCTTACTACATCGCCAGTTGCTCCAATTTTTATAATGGCAATTTTTGACATCGTTGCTTTATTAACTGTTTAAAACTTTGTCTATAAAAGACCCCATATTGCTGTATCCCATCTCATGAACAAGATTCTGAATATTCTCAGCGTAATTAATTACATCCTTATTATGCAGCACTTCACTGATACCTGCAATTAAATTCTCTTTACTATTATCCTTTATCACTTTTCCTGTTTTTCCATCTTCCATCAATTCAGCAAGACCACCAACATTGGTTACTACCACAGGCAATTTAAAAGCATATGCCAACATTAATATAGCACTCTGTGTACCAGACTGATAAGGAAGACATATCAAATTTGCGGCTTTAAAATATGGCTCTACATCTTCGTTAGGAATGAATTTATTAATAAAAATAGTTTTGTCTGCTATGCCTTGTTCAGTTATCAGGTCTGTATATTTTTTTTCATCCTCATAGCATTCTCCTGCAATAAGTAACGTAGTATCAGGGTCTGTTTTTAATAACTCTTTGAATGCTACTATTAATTTATCCAATCCTTTATAGGGACGTATAAGCCCGAAAAAGAGGACGACTTGTTTTGTCTTTATATTCAAAAAATCCCTTGCGGTTTCTTTTGTGTAACGCTTTAAGTCGTAATAATCAAATATAGGCAATGTAGCCTGATAAATAGGTTTGTCGAAAGCGGCAGACACCTGGTCGGTGATATATTTTGATTCACTGATAAAAGCATCAGCTATTTTTAAAGTTTGTTTTGTAGAGGCATGGTCGAACCAACGCTTTTCATGCGACACATAATTTTCTACCAGGAAAAAAACCTTTGTATGTTTTTTTACCAGGCGCGCGATAGTGCTAAGACAAGGTCCGAAAAATGGCATCCACCATACAAATATTACTCCATCGGGTTTTAGTCTTTTTATTTCTCTTGCGGCTTTAAGCCATGTAAATGGATTAATGGAGTTTATAATAAATTTTATTTTGTCCTTGTGTTCAAAAGGAACCATTGGTGATTTATCATATTGAGTAGTACCCGGGAAAAATACAGATGGATATAATAATTTGTAAGAAACAGTATTGCAATCATAACCCAAGGTGGTGAGCATATGAAATAGATACGCCTCCACAAGCGCTTGTCCGCCACGATAGGGGTATGCCGGACCTACTAAAACAATTTTTTTATCTGGCATCTATGCTGTACCTCTGTTATAATCGCCAAAAATAATTAGAATTAAAGAAATAAGAGCAGCACGTAACCACTTTGATATAAAACAATTAAAATAATGTATCTCCCAATGAACTACGCTTGCGCCCAAGGTGATAATACGCTTTATCTGTAGCTTCACGCCCTCTTGGTGTGCGGATCAGATAACCTTCCTGTATTAAGAAAGGTTCGTATACTTCCTCTATGGTACCAGCTTCTTCTCCTACCGCAGTTGCAATATTATTAAGGCCTGTTGGCCCTCCTTTAAATTTATCAATCAGTGTGGTGAGTATCTTGTTATCCATATCGTCAAGGCCACTCTCGTCTACATTCAGGGCTTTAAGCCCATGCTCCACAATGGCCAAATCAATAACACCATTACCAAGCACCTGTGCGAAGTCCCTCATGCGGCGAAGCAAACCATTTGCGATACGTGGTGTGCCGCGGCTGCGCCGGGCAATTTCCATTGCAGCATCTGAAGTAATTCGGACGTTCAACAGTCCTGCTGCCCGCATGATAATGCGCTGTAATATATCTGCGGTATAATATTCAAGACGGGACTTGATACCGAAACGGGATAATAATGGAGCTGTGAGTAAGCCTGAACGTGTAGTAGCACCAACAAGGGTAAAAGGATTTAAATTTATCTGGATAGACCTGGCCGCAGGACCGGTATCTATCATGATATCTATTTTAAAATCCTCCATTGCCGCGTACATATATTCTTCTACTACCGTACTAAGCCTATGTATTTCATCAATAAATAATACATCGCGTGGCTCAAGGCTTGTAAGAAGGCCTGCGAGGTCACCGGGCTTTTCTATTACAGGGCCACTTGTTTCTTTAATATTTACACCTAATTCATTGGCAACTATGCGCGATAATGTGGTTTTGCCCAATCCTGGAGGGCCATGGAACAGGACATGGTCTAATGCTTCGCCCCGCATATTTGCTGCTTTAATAAATATGCGAAGATTTTCTATTAGTTGTGGTTGTCCCGAAAACTCCTCAATAGTTTGCGGTCGTATGCTATTCTCGTATTCCCTTTCCTGCTGACTCATTTCATCTGAAGGGCGTACGTGCGATTTTTCCATACCTAAAATTAGTTAATTATGCCATTCTTAAAATTGTTTTATAAAAGCGGCAAAGCATTTTAAGATAAGTTTTTACTAATACCTTTGCACCGTTATAAATATTCTTTCATGGGAAAACAGAAACTAGATACAAGATTGATACATGCCGGAGTAGTACCAGATCCATCTACAGGCGCTATCATGACACCTATTTACCAAACATCTACATACGTGCAGGCTGCACCCGGTGATCATAAGGGATATGAATATGCCCGCACACAGAATCCTACGCGCACCGTACTGCAAAATGCTCTTGCGAATATTGAGAACGGCAAGTACGGACTATGCTTTGGTAGCGGCATGGCTGCTACTGATGCAGTAGCAAGACTATTATTGCCGGGGGACGAAGTGATCGTTTCTAACGATCTATATGGCGGTACTTACAGAATATTTACAAAAGTATTTGCCAATTATGGTATCAAGTTTCATTTTATCAATATGAGCAACCCTGAAAATATCAGCAAGTTCATAAATGATAAAACGAAAATGGTATGGATAGAAACTCCTACCAATCCACTACTGAATATAATAGATATAGAAGGATGTGCAGCAATATCTAAAAAGCACAACCTGATACTGGTGTGCGACAATACTTTTGCTTCTCCTTATTTACAAAATCCTCTCGATTGGGGTGCGGATATAACACTGCATTCCGCTACCAAATACCTGGGGGGGCATTCTGATGTAGTGCATGGCGCATTAATAATGAATGATGCCAGCCTGGAAGAACGTTTGCGCTTTGTACAAAATAGCTGTGGCGCCGTTCCCGGTCCGCACGACTGCTGGCTGGTACTGCGTGGTATTAAAACATTGCATGTACGTATGCAACGGCATTGCGAAAATGGTGAAGCGATAGCACATTATCTGCGCTCAAATGCTAAAGTGGGCAAAGTAAACTGGGTAGGCTTTGAAGACCATCCTAATCATAGTGTTGCAAAAAAACAAATGCGCGGCTTTGGCGGAATGATTTCGTTTACATTGAAAAACGACAATATTGATGCTGCTGTTGAAGTGCTTAAGAAAACAAAAATATTTTCACTTGCTGAATCTCTTGGTGGCGTAGAATCTCTTATCGGTCATCCGGCTACAATGACACATGCATCTATTCCACGCGAAGAGCGCATAAAAAATGGATTAAGCGATTCTTTGATCAGGCTGAGTGTGGGAATTGAGGATAAAGATGATCTGATCGAAGATTTAAAACAGGCGATAGGTTAATATTATTTTCATAAATAAAGCCGGTAATTGTTACCGGCTTTATTTATAACGTTCCCCACCACACTACTTTATTGCCATATTTACCCCAGTCTTTCAGGTGGTCTATCAAATTTTTAGTCATTTCCGCCTGGGTCATTTCTTTTTCTTTCCCCTTTTCTTCCATGGCAAAGTCTTCAGGTTTTGGTGGTGTTATTTCTACTTTTGTAGCTACCCATGTAGTATATAAGCGCGGTATTGCAAGTTCGAGTATCATACCAGGTAATCCGCCAAACATTTCCGGGCCGCCACTTACCATAATATCATCAGTATAAAAAGCTACAACATATACAGAATCACATATTTTACTTACAGCTTTGTGGCATTTATAATCCGCTATTGTTCTTATCTCATCTGTTATTCTCCATTTTAATTTTCTAAGGCTATCTTTTACCAGGAATTTCTGTTCATATATTTCCTTTGCCGCTGTTACCTTATCATTTACAAAATCACTTTCTACCACATTATCACTCACTGCATTTGTACCCCATGTAGAATTCCCGTTATCCGAAGCTCTTCCCGGTTTGTATATTGACTTGCTGGTATCAAAATAGAGATCAAAATAATTGACCCTAAATTTAGCAACTTGTGATTTTATAGTTTCTACCCAGCTACTATTATCATCATCACCCCAATCATCAAGCTGGTGATACACGTTTATTTTACGTTCGTATTCTATTTTCCCCTGTGTGGTAAATTGTGCATTTACCGTTTGCGCAGACAATAGTATAAGGTATAATACAGGAAATATCTTTTTCATAATAATAGTTATTTAGCAGCAGGTGCCGGAGCGCCACCGGTTTTAGAAAAATTCCATATGAGGCTCACCATTCCATATCGGCTGATGGTATTGTATGTATTTTCAGTAATGTAATTATTCTGTGCAAAGCGTGTAAAGCCAATATTCTGATTCAGTATATCATTTACGAATACCTTCAATTCCAATTGCTTGCTTTTTAAGAATTTCTTGCTTACATACGCTTTCCAGAGCAAAACATCGTTATTCTGATCGAATACTACTGTGCGTTGGCGTATAAACCAGTTAAGCGTAGTTCCTATTTCGAAATGTAATGGTAATTGAACAGAGCCACTAAGCTCTTCATTACTTGTCCAGTAGCTGGTTGCGTAGGTGCTGATGGTAGCATGATTATCATTGTATGTCACGCCTGTTCGTAACGATAACTGGTATTTATCCTGTTTATATTTATCGAAATTGATACCGAATGTATAAAGATTATTATTGCTGACATTTTTTGCACCATTCACATAATCGTTAATGTGATCGACCTGGCTATTAAGGTTTGAGCTTATGCTCATATCCCATTTACTTATCTTAAATCCATAATCGAGATACGCCCCTCCATTATAGTTTCCATTTACATTTATGTATTGATAAGTTCGTCTCCCCAACTCATCTGTATTAGTTGCCTGGCCGATAGCATTATTAACTGCGGAAAAATTGGCACTAGCCCATATCCACTGCCCTGTCAAAGGTTTAAAGTTATGGAACTGTGCATTAATGTTATTATGAAACTCCTCTTTCAGATTAGGATTACCTATCGCAATATTCAGGGGGTCGGTATTTTGTTGTAAGGGTTGTATTTGCTGAATAGTAGGTTGATTTGTGTAACCAAAATAATTAATAGACAAGTTACTTTGTTTATTCACTTTATATTGGAAAGCAGCCTTTGGAAAAAGGTTAAAATAATTATAACGATATGATGTGTCTCTATATAAATCTCCCTGGTTGTATGTTGTGTTTGATACATCGGAGCCAAAGGAGAAATTTATCTTCTTATATACGAAACGAAGGTTAGCTCCTCCTTTGTTAGTTGTTATCTTATATGAATAATCGCTGCTGTACAAGCTATCCAGATAACTATAACTATCTGATCCGACAGGCTTATCGTATGAGCTATTTAAAGAAGAGCTATTATTTAGATTCAATCCATAATTTAATTCCAGGTAAGCCACCTTCGAAACGGGTTCTGTATAAGTGATCTTAGAGGCGAATGCTAATGTGTTTGTATTAGCTATCTTACGTTGGTCAACACTATAATTTGTATCTGCGAAAGTATTTGTAGAATTTAAGAAGCCATCGTTTTTTGAGTCTTTATAATTCTCTTTAAAATCAACAGAAAGCGATCTCCCTTTTTTCGCAAATTTTTTACGATATATAAGATCGGTGTTAAGGTAATTACTTTTTATATCATTAGTGATCTTACGATTACTGCTATTGATCACGTCATTGTTGGCGCTAAGTGATTCGGTATTATATAAGGTAGAAGTTTGTACGTCTTTATATCCGGCATCGGAGGTAATTTTAATAGAAGATGTACTATCTATCTTATGCTCATACATCGCGCTTATGGAATGCCTATCCGTCGTGCTGAACTGATTTGTATGTTCTTTGGTAAAATATTGCGAATCGGGCAGTATATATTGTGTAATTGTATTGCCTTCCATTTCCACATTTTGTCTTGCATAGCGGTAGTTGCCTGTTATATGGTCTTTGTCTGCATCCCATTTGTCTGCATAATGCACTCCTCCTGTCCATACAGTTGGTATTCCCTGGCCATTGTAGGAACCATTCCAGTCTGTAGAATTATCCTCATTCCCACTATTATAAGTATACACCATGCCGTCGTCAGTTATTTCAGTGTTGTCATCACTGCCGGTGAATTTATCCCTGTCGGCCCAGCCAAGCCCGACCTGTCCTGTATTTGACATAATGCCGAATACTGACAATTGTCTTTTACCTTTAAATGAATTGGCCATCGCCTGGTCCTGGAAATAGCCATCGGTTCCACCACCTGCATCTACCTTGCCGAAATAACCTTTTTTTACATTATCCTTTAATTGCAGGTTGATAGTCTTTGTCTTTTGTCCATCATCTATCCCTGTAAATTCTGCCTGGTCGCTTTTTTTATCAAACACTTGCACCTTATCTACCACCTTTGCCTGGAAACTTTTTGTTACCACCGCGGGATCATCTGAAAAGAATTCCTCGCCATCCACCAATATTTTTTTCACCTCTTCGCCCTGGGCAGTGACCTTTCCATCTTTATCTACTTCTAAACCGGGTAATCTTTTGAGCAAATCCTCAACGGTTGCATTATCTTTTACCTTAAAGCTATCAGCAATATATTCGGTAGTATCTCCTTTTATTTTTATTGCTGCTACCTGTTGGGTTAATACAAATTCCTTCAGCAAATGGCTGCGGGATATCAATGGTATCACTCCAAGATCAACTACGCGCTTATCTTTCAGATTAATTATATCAAAGTAATCAGCAAAACCGGGAAAACGTACAAGCATAATATATTTTCCTGCACTATCGGTATGCAGTTCAAAATGTCCATCATCCCGGTTGCGGGTAAATGTTTCCATTATAGAATCTGATGATCTTATAAGCGTAATAGATGCGTGGGGAAGGGCGGATTGAGTAAGGGTGTCAAATACCGAACCTTTTATAGTAAATCGCTGGGCGCTGCATACGTCCGAAAAAAACAGAAAGAACAACAGGGTGCTAATTGATAGGTACTTCATAAGGGGTGCAATGGGATTTTAAATAACGTAATAAATAACTGCTTATTACTTATCGGGAGGAAAATTAGAAAAATAATGTTCCGTGCAAAAGGTGAGACAGGTTAAAAAAAGTTAAATAACCTTTAAATCCTATGAAATGCTATTTTATATTTCCTATTTGCTGTTTATAAACTTCAGGTCTGTCGTGATTCACCGGGAATCCGAGAGCCTCATAAATATAATCCTGTGTTACAGTACGCACAGAGAGATGATTGATCTTATTATTATCCGCTGAAGGGCAAACACGGTTAGACAAGAAAACAAATACAATACCTGTTGCAGGATCAGCCCATACACATGTACCTGTGAAGCCCTGGTGACCAAATGCATAACCCGTACAACGGTCTCCTGCGGGCCCTCCATCATCTGGATCAGCTGTAGGTTTATCGAAGCCTAATCCGCGACGGCTTAAACGACTATTGTAAGCAGTAAAATAGTCTATCGTGGTATTTTTAAAATACTGTTTTCCTTTATAAGTGCCCTTGTTCATAAGCATTTCAAAAATAGCAGCGACGTCATCGCCGGTAGCAAATATACCCGCATGACCGGCCACGCCACCAAACATAGCAGCACCCGGATCATGGACATAACCATGGATCTGCTGATGACGGAAGAATATATCATCTTCTGTAGGAGCAATAACTGAATCAGGAAATTTATTCAAGGGCAGGTAAGTAATATTTTTTAATCCCATCGGCTTATAAAATTGCTCATCCACATATTTATCAAGTCGTTCGCCTGTGATACGCTCTACGATCTCGGCGAGGAAATAATAATCAAGATCGCTATATACATAACGGCCTTTGTTCTCTAATGGGCTCGCTAATATTTCTTTCCATATCGTATCTACATAATCATTGCGCAGATATAGATTTTTAGCCACCTGTACACTATAATTACCTGTGGAAGACTGCCGGTATAGATCGCTGCGCAAGTTACCCTTATTATCAACTGTTTCTTTGTAAAAAGGTATCCATGCCTTCAGCCCAGCCTGGTGTAATAATACATCCCTGATCTTCAAAGAACGTTTATCAGTTTTCTTTGTCCATGGGAGATAATGACCTATTGTTTGATCAAGGTCTAATTTTCCTGTCTCATAAAGATGCATTACTGCAAGAGTAGTAGCAAGTACTTTAGTTACCGATGCTACATCGTACAATGTATTTGAATCGACCGCCTTCTTTTTATAATAGTCGAAATAACCAAATGATTTATCATAAAATACATTACCATCCTTTGCCGCTACTACGCGACAACCAGGGAAAGCGCCATCAACAATGCAACGCTGCAAAAACAGATCGAGCTTAAATAAAGCTTCCATATCTACCACTCCGGCTTGCACCGGGCTGATTACTTTTTTCAGTTCCCCTAATGACGGCGGTGCTACCTGCGGTTTGTTTACAACCAATGCAGGCAAAGTAACACAAGTAGGGGTCACCGGCAGTTTTCCTTTTGGTTTTAATTGCTTCATCAGCATTCTCGACACTATATTCTCATTGATCGTATCATCTTCATAAGCTACCATTACCGACTTCGCATTGCAAAAGTATTGCATGATGTAAGCGTTCCCCATCAGCGCAATGATCACATTCTTCCTTGTTTGTACCTGCCCTAAAAATGACAACTGCTGTGAATCAAGTCCATAATTCCTTGTGGGATAAATGCTGGTATTATGTATAGCAATCACTGCTGCATCATAAGATGGTATGGTATCTAAAAGACGTATTGCTTTTTCCACAGATGAGCCTTTAGGTAGCCAATCGGCATGTACCAGCCCAAGTGTATTCCGCAGATCCTCAAACAATGGAGTAGTTTCACTCGCATTAACCCCTATATATTCAATGCGCATGTTGCGGGTCAGCTTATTGATCACGCCATTGTCATCCCTTACCAAGGTAATTGCGCCCTTCGCCAACTGTATATTGTAAGTGGAAGTATATTGATTTAGATCGTTAGTGATATTCGTAGTATCAACGGGGTGCCAGTGAGCTAAACCGGCATCATACTTTGCAGCTAATATTTTCTTTACTCTTTGCTCCAGATCAGCTTGTGAAACAATACCACTATCTACTATACTTTTTATTTTGGATATAGCTAAAGGCACATCCTGCGAAAAAAGCAGCACATCATTGCCGGCAATAAATGCGCGCATATCAGCCTCACCGGCAGGAAAATATTTTGTTACTCCCTTCATATCGAGCGCATCAGTAAATATCAATCCTGTAAATCCAAGCTTATCTTTTAAAAGACCGGTAACAGTATTTTTGGAAAGAGTGGTGGGTACATGCGGCTCACTTTCCAGCGCAGGAATATCCAGATGGGCGACCATAACACTTTTTATACCGGCATGTATCATTCTCTTGAAAGGGTATAATTCTAAAGTATCCAATTGCGCCATTGATTTATCTATCTCAGGAAGGTCTTTATGTGAGTCTACATTTGTATCTCCATGCCCGGGGAAATGTTTGGCACATGCCATGACACCATTATTCTGGAGGCCATGCATATAGGCTATACCCATTTGCGCCACACGTGTCTTGTCTTCGCCAAATGAGCGCATATTTATAACGGGGTTGAGAGGATTGTTATTTACGTCTACAACAGGAGCAAAATCGATATTGACAGCCAATCGCTTGCATTGATAGGCTACTACCATACCCAGTTTATACGCGAAAGATGTATCCCTTGTCGCTCCAAGCGCCATTTGCTTGGGCAGATCTTTTACACTATCCAGGCGCATACCCAATCCCCATTCAGCATCCATTGCGATCAACAAAGGCACTTGAGCTATGCTTTGGTACTTATTGGTCTGCATTGCCTGCCTTACAGGGCCACCTTGCATAAATATAAGCCCGCCGATCTGGTGAGCGTTGATCAAATTAGTTATTGCCTCTTCATTGTAATTTCTGCCACCTGAATAAGCAGCCACCATAAATAACTGCCCAATACGCTCATCCTCATTCAACGCATTGTACACACTATCCACCCAATGACTTTTAGCTGGTGTGTTCTGATTATTATTCCGTACTCTGTCCTGGGCTATGGCAAAGGAGAACCGGAAAAGCATGAGAAATATTACTGGTAGTATAATACTGTATTTGCGAACAGCCATAAAACAAAAATAACAGGAATGAGTGAAAGCTGTAAAAAGAATTGGTGTTTATAACATTGTGGATTTACAAATAAAATGTTTTGTTGATACAATATTTCATTTATCGCCATCAAAATGAAAGCTTGCTGCTAATACCCCGTCAAAGTACTTTCGTTAAATCGTACCTTTGCATGCAAATACTCTGAGTGCCAGACGTAATTCAATTATTATCAGACCATATAGCCAACCAGATCGCTGCGGGTGAGGTGATCCAGCGCCCATCGTCTGCGGTGAAGGAACTTCTTGAAAATGCTATAGACGCAGG
>DATNFP010000091.1:0-2504 GCA_035606335.1 Flavipsychrobacter sp.
TAAGCCAAAGCGAAGATCTTATGGTGGTATTGCCGAGCGTGTTCACCTCTTCCCATTCCGAACAGAGAAGTTAAGCCGCTCATGGCCGATGGTACTGCACCAAAATGCGGGAGAGTAGGTAGCTGCCATATTTATTTTTAAACGAGTGTCCTAAAGACACTCGTTTTTTGTTTTTATAGTATTCCTCACGAACATTACTGGGAATTTCCATTTCTTTAAATAGTTGATGCCCCATCGTTAATTGGGATAGTTCAAAATACATATATTGCAATTATGCTAACTCTCAATTTTGATCCATTTCCTGTTTTGGAAACGGAACGCCTTATACTAAGACGTCCTGTAATGACTGATGCGGACGAAATATATAAATACAGAAGCGATGCAGAGCTAATGAAGTATATTCTCCATCGCTTTACCACAGATAAAAAAGAAGTTGTAGAAACTATAGAACGGGTAAACGCATTGATCAGTAATAATGAAGGAATAAACTGGGCGATCACTTTAAAAGGCAACGAAACCATAGTTGGAATGATAGGCTACGTCCATTTCTTTCCCGATCGTTTTAGGGCAGAGATAGGCTATATGCTGCACACACCGCATCATGGCAAAGGCATCATTCATGAAGCTATGAAGGCGACTATTAAATATGGTTTTGAAATTATGAATCTGCACTCTATTGAAGCTATTGTCAATTATCAAAACGAAGCTTCTAAAAAAGTTTTAGAGCGACTGAATTTTACTAAAGATGCATTTTTTAAGGACTACTTATATCTGGGTGGTGAATTTATAGATGCGAATGTGTATTCCCTGATAAGAAAATAGTAACTGTCTTTCCCTAGTACATGCTCTGATATTATTTTATACTCTGCACTTTTTTACAAGCTTGAATGCTGAATTAGGCCCCACCCAGCTAAGAATTTTAAATTTGCGGCCCTCCTGTTCGTTGTAGTTAATAAAAAACTGCTCTATTTCACTGATCATTTTTTTATTCAAGTCATCTATGTGTTTTACATCGCTGTATAGCATAGAGACATTAGAGACTGCAACAATTCTGTCATTCCTGTTCTTTTTACCATTTTTTTCAGTTTGTTCTGCTTCGATTGCTCCTATCACACGACACTCTATGAGGCAACCTGGATAAGCATGCTCATCCATAATCACAAGCACATCAACAGGATCGCTATCCTCAGCCTTGGTATTAGGGATAAAACCAAAATCGAATGGAAAGACCGAGCCCATCGGGAGTGTCTTTTTTAATTTAAATAAGATAGCTTCCGGAACATAGTCATATTTATTTTGACTACCTTTTGGCGTTTCGATAATTACATTTATGATACCGTTAGAGCAGGCGGGAATCTTTTTGAGTTTCATGGTAATATGCTTTTGCAGCACAATACAATAATTGCACCAACAGAATTATTAAATAAAAGGGGCTGCTCTAAAGCAGCCCCTTTTATTTATTGAAAATTATTTAGTTAGTTACTGTTGCGATTTGTATCAGAATGCTCTGCTTCAGGATACAGTATTGAAGTTACCTGGTTCTTTCCATTAAACAATTCCTGTGCTGTTTGCTGAATGTCTGAAGGAGTAAGTTTGTTTACCCATGCTTCGTACTGCAATACATGGTCTTTGTCTCTTCCATAGAATAAAACACTTTCCAATTTATCAGACCAGTATTTATTTTCTTTTACATTAGTGCGGTATTTTTCTATCAACTGGTTTTTTACTTTATCAAGGTCTTTGGGATCAATATTGCCATTTTTCATTGTTGTGATCTCGTCAGTTGCAGCAGCTAAAAGTTTATCTACATTTTCCGGACCGCATGGTAAGCTTAAGCTGATGCTATAATGTTCGTAAGGTTCTTTTGTTACAGAAGCGCGGAAACCGCCGGTATATATACCACCCATTTTTTCGCGCAAATCCTGTATTACTTTAATATTAAGTACTTCGGCGAGTGCCTGAGCTTTTAAAGATAGGTCTTCTGAATATGGTACATCACCATAATAGTTTGCGAAAATGAAGCTTTTCTGTTCTTTACCTTTTTTGATAGCTATATCATGCACACCAGATACAGGACGTACGCCATTGTCTTTGAATGTAACTGTTTTGTTAACAGAAGGGATACTACCCAGATAAGTTTCAATCAAAGGAACAGCATCAGCAGGTTTTACATTACCTACTATAAAGAAATGATAACCGTCGGCAGTTCCAAATTCATTCTTATAAATTTCCAAAGATCTGTCAAGATTGATTTTATCAAAATCTTCAGGTTTGGGGAATGCAGTTCTGGCAAGTGGGTTATTATTATATAGAACTTTGAGTGTAGTATCAAAAAATACAGCTTGTGGATTTGAAGAGATAAACTGTATCATTGACGTTTGTTTATCTTTAAAGGCTTTAAACAGTCCGTCATCTTTACGTGGCTGTGTAAGATATAAATTCACTAATTGCAGCATTGATTCAAAGTCTTTTACAGTACTGGTTCCGGAAACATTATCATTAAT
>DATNFP010000092.1:0-6443 GCA_035606335.1 Flavipsychrobacter sp.
TTGCTATGCGCGCAACATCTTTACGTGCATAAAACGATTCAGGTAATATCATGTAACTAAGATACACATGGATAGAAATAAATAACAAAACTGTATTTTTAACACCTATGAAATCGGGCTCGCTTTATCTTATCCCATTACCACTTGCCGACGGCGCCATACAGACATTACCGGAAGAAGTAAAACATCATACACTACGTATACGCCATTATTTTGTTGAAAATATTCGTACTGCAAGACGTTTTTTAAAAGTATTACATCCATCGCTTGTAATAGATTCCATAAATTTTTCTGAGATAGATAAACATAATGGTGCAGATGTACAGTTGTTTAAAAGCTGGCTAAAAGAAGGATATGATATAGGCGTTATGAGTGAAGCAGGATGCCCGGGAATAGCAGACCCCGGCGCCGAGTTGGCAGGTATTGCGCATGATCTGGGCGCTGTTGTAACTCCATTAACAGGACCCAATTCATTAATACTTGCACTAATGGCTTCGGGACTTAACGGACAGAGCTTTTGCTTTAACGGTTATCTGCCTGTAAAGGAGCCCCTCCGCAGCCAACGAATAAAAGCACTCGAGCAAATATCCAAAAAAGAAAAACAGACGCAAATATTTATTGAAACTCCTTATAGAAATAACCTGCTGCTATCCGATTTTTTAAAACATTGCCAGAGTGGTACAAGACTTTGTATAGCCATGAATCTTACGACTGCAGATGCATTTATAAAAACAAAAAAAATAGCAGACTGGAAGAAAGAGAAAACTGAATTAGGAAAACTCCCTGCTGTTTTCCTGATACTTGCATAACTCCAGCATCCTTCACGTTTAATGTTTATCTAATTGAGTAATTTTTAGTTCGTTCAATATTCCCTTGAAGTTATTGGGAGAGGTCAGGTATACTTTAAAATTGCTATTAGTAAAATACTCCGGTACACTCATGTAAAACTCGTATTGGTTTATA
The DNA here is from genome assembly GCA_035606335.1 of Flavipsychrobacter sp. Classification (GTDB taxonomy): domain Bacteria; phylum Bacteroidota; class Bacteroidia; order Chitinophagales; family Chitinophagaceae; genus DATNFP01. Next base: position 964 of record DATNFP010000092.1, read on the forward strand.
CTGTCATTTTCGCTTATGGGGCTAAATAATCTTACCCTCGTGTGTTTTACAGAATCGCCATTTTTCAAATCAGCATTTAAATAGCTTTGCCAAAGGCAATCCGGGGCCTTGATTGAGCATGCTATCTTTAGCCATGTTTCTTTACTTGCCTTTATATCCTGTTGATATAAAGTATACATATTAGATGCCGGAAATTGTACAGGTATTGTGCCTGTCGAGTCAATAATTATTTTTTTATTGTAGTTCGTCCAGCTGTTTAGTATTTCTTTGTCATCAAGCAGGCTCATATCAAGTGGCGAAGGATGTCCATTCAAATAAACCCTACCGTAATAACGTCTGTTCATATCGTCGTAATGAATGATGGTCTTCCGATATTGAGTGATTTGAAATAAATTTACTGCAATCAAATACAGACAAACTGTATAGAATAACCAGCGCCATTTACTAAACTTTATTTTTTCAGTGAATGATGCAAAAGCCAATGAAAAAACAGGATAGCTTTGCATCAAAGCCCTTGTAGAATAGCTACCTCCATAATGCCAATCCCGCCAGGCTATAATGATGTAAATATTCAGAAAACAAAACCATATCACGGATTTGCGGAAAGGAAAGCGTTTAACAAAAAACATCCCAACAATAAAGAAAACGGTAACAGGTGTATAAATAAACCATCCCTTTTCCCAGCCAAATAATACCCTGAAATGGGGAGTAAGAAAATCCCACGCACTGCCAACATCATAAATAAATGAACCAGTAGCTAATTTCCAGTAAATAAGTTGGGGTGCTATACCAATAATGCCGAACAAAATGGCAATAAGTATTTGCCCTTTGTGTTGCTTTACTAATTGCCATTTTTTAGAAGCAGCATCCCTATTTTGTGTACCCCACAGCAGAGGAATAAAAAGCATGATAGCTTCAGTAGGCCGACTGATTGTCGCCATCCCTATAATAACCCCTGTAAGTGCTGCCCATAATATTTTCGGATTCTTATGCCATTTTATGGTTGTATAGATAACTAAAACATACAGTGGAAAAATATAGGCATGGCTTTGACCATTCTCAATAGCAGCATACTCAATAAAATTAGAACCAAGGCAAACAGCAAGTAAAGTGACAGCAGCAGTGAGATCACTGAAGTATAACAATAATATTTTTCGTAACAGAAAAATAGCCAGAATGCAATAAAATATTGCTCCAAAAGAAATTATATATTGATAAGGTGGGGAAAAGCCATCTGGCGGATAGTGCATTTCTTTCGCTATATAATGCGCAATAAGAAAAAAGGGCAGTTCCATTATGGCCACACCACCCAGATACTTGAAGGCATAATTCCCGTTATCTGCTTTTTGTGCTTGTATACCATTTCCTCCTGTCACCTTGTATTTTTTATCTATAGCGGGTATCCATGATAGCTGTTTAAAATCATGATAGATAAAAATAGCCGGTAAATATGCATAATAACCGAAGGCATCCCATTCTGTTATCTTAAGTGGGGGATTATCTTTATTAAGGTCGGAATAGGCTAGCCTGTATTTCACCATGATGACACTGATTACCATACAGGCGATAACTGAAATCGTGCGTTTCATTAATAAGGTAAATCTATAAATTTTCAGGAGAAGAAAAGAAAATCGTATTCTTCAGATATAGCCGCAAAGCATCACTTAGTTTTTCTACCCTTCCACTGATAAACACCTACAAATCCCAGGAAGCCTGCCAGGATAATATAGGCTATATGTAAGGGCTGTAACAATTGGCCTTTTTTTATCTGTGCTGTTTTATTAAAAAACCTGGCAACCGGTATGGCAAAATAAAGCTCAGTGAGAATTTTGCAAAGTAACATCACTCCTAAAACAATAAACAATGCAGACTTAAAAAATGCTGCTATTAATAATATCAGGAAAGACAAATTAAATAGATACACAAATAATAAAACCGCTGTCAACCTTTTATCATCATATTTCCCGGACTTAGATGCCCAGCGGATGCGCTGCTGTAAAAAAGCCTTCCACGTAGGTTGAGGCACTGTTGTGACAATTGTATTTTTTGATTTCAAATAATTAATGCGGCCAGGAAACGCCTTTTGCAATTTCATCATCAATAAATAATCATCCCCAGATGCGAGATGATCTATGCCATCGTAACCATTTACAAAATTATATGCCTCTTTATTAAAGCCAAGATTAGCACCATTACTCATATTACCCAACTTCAGGCTATTAGCGGCAGCTGTAATACCCTGCATGCCCATAAAATCAATGGATTGAAATAATTCGACGGTGGTATTATTACATGTAAAATCTACCGGGGCAATAACCATAATTGATTTTTGGCTTTCATAAAAAGCAGCCATATATTTCAGCCAGTGAGGAAGAGATATGCAATCTGCATCAGTTGTTATAATAAAATCTCCTTTACTATTTTTTATACCTACTGATATTGCTTTTTTCTTATAGGCTGTGATCACTTCATTTTCCTGGATATGATCTGCAAGCCTTATATAGTGCACATTATCACCACCATGACTCAGAACGATTTCAGGTGTTGCATCTGTAGAATGATCGTCAACCACTATTATCTCATATAAATCCTTAGGATAATCCTGTGCTAATAAGGAGCGAATGCAGGCATCAATATTTGCAGCCTCATTGCGGGCAGGGATAATAACACTAATAAATGTGTGCGAATTATTATTTTCAGGTAAAATAAATTCAGTTTGTATGCACCATCCTTTGTGATACAATAGCATAAGAGCTATATATCCCAACAACAAAACCATACAGATAATGATAAGTATAAGCATAATATTAAGCGAGTAAACATTCAGCCATATCAGGCAATGTTTCATGATCAAATACACGATGACCTTTTTCCAAAATATAAAGCTTAACACTGCTCAGATCTTTTGAAAACCGATGTGCATGTTTAGCCGGTATTATTTTATCGTACATGCCAATAAAAATAAATACCGGTATTTTGTATTGCCGGATCGCACTTTTCAATTTTTTTATATCGGGCGTGATATTACTCATATCGGGCCATACTTTCAGCAGGAAAGCACGGCTATCTTTTGTTCCAATATAGTTAATTACGAATTTGTGCCTTGAACTGTCCAGCCATCGCCTTTCTTTCAACCAATCTATAAAACGAAGATAGCGACGGGGATTGGCAATCAAGCCTCTGAACATTTTTTTACCCAATAAAGTTTGAGTGACAAAATAATAAAGCGGATTGAATATCATTCCATCAGGGGCTATAAGCAACACCTTATCTATGCTACCGGGCATTAACTCTATAATTGTCAAACAAACTCTTCCGCCCATACTATAACCTAAAAGAGAAACCTTATTAATTTCAAATTCACTTTTTAAAGTATTTATAAAATCTAATAGGTCCTTTTTTTGCAATGGAGTATTTGCCGTCCATTTACTCTCTCCATGATGTGGTAAATCGACACAAATAATTGTAAATTTTTCTCCCAGATATTTTACAAAGGGCTCAAAAATATAAGCATCGTTCCCATATCCATGAAAAGCTATTAATAACTCTTTCCCTCTCCCAAACTGTAAACAGTGGAGTTTTTCATTGCCAACTTGTATGTATTTAGAGGTGCCAGCCATCAATTAGATTTCATCTATATGCCTTCAAAAGTAATTATTTCAGTGCTTCACTTTATCTCCGTAACTTAACAATGTAATTCGTAAAAAATATTTTCATGGAAACACAGACATTGAGCGCAACAGCAGGTGGCGCATTTCTTATCCAGCCATCTGACCCTGCTAATACGTTTACCCCCGAAGATTTTAATGAAGAACAGCGAATGATAATACAGATGTGTGAAGAATTCCTGGACAAGGAAGTGATCCCACATCTCGTGGAAATAGATCATAAACAGCCTGGATTAATGCAATCCTTGCTGGACAAAGCAGGCCAGTTAGGTTTGCTTGGAGCAGCCTTTCCTGAAGAATTGGGCGGCTTGGGGAAAGATTTTGTAACAGCTACCCTTATTAACGAGTGTCTCGGTGGTGGCCATTCATTTGCGGTGGCTATGGCTGCTCATAATGGCATTGGCTCATTGCCAATATTGTATTTCGGCACAGAAGAACAGAAAAATAAATATATACCTAAGCTGGCTACCGGAGAAATGAAAGGCGCTTATGCCCTTACAGAGCCGGGTTCTGGGTCTGATGCATTGGGAGCAAAAACTACCGCTACCTTAAGCCTAGATGGGAAACAGTATATACTTAACGGGCAAAAGATATGGATAACAAACGCGGGCTTTGCAGATGTTTTTACTGTATTTGCCAAAGTGGATGGCGATAAATTCAGCGCCTTTATTGTAGAAAGGGGAACACCAGGGCTTACCTACGGCGAAGAGGAACATAAAATGGGCATAAAAGGCTCCAGCACACGCCAGCTATTCTTTGAAAATTGTGCCATACCAAAAGAAAATTTGTTGGGAGAAATAGGCCGGGGGCACATAATTGCATTTAACATTCTGAACATAGGCAGATTAAAATTGTGTGCTGCAACATTAGGTGGAGGAAAGCGGGCATTGGGCACAACAGTAAAGTATGCTATGACTCGCGAACAATTCAATACCCCTATCGCACATTTTGGAGCGATACAACATAAGCTTGCAGAAATGGCTATCAGGATATTTGCTGCCGAAAGTGCATTGTATCGTACAGCACAATGGATAGATGAAAAAGAACATGCACTGCGAGCCGAAGGGAAACACTCTAATGAAACATTGCTCGGTGCTGCTGAGGAATATGCTATAGAATGTGCTATGTTAAAAGTGCTTGGCTCCGAATGCCTTGATTTTGTAGTAGACGAAGGAGTGCAAGTACATGGCGGTGTGGGCTTCTCTGATGAGTATGGTATATCACGTTCGTATAGAGATAGCCGTATTAACCGCATATTTGAAGGCACCAACGAAATAAACCGGCTGCTGATAATGGATATGTATCTAAAACGCGCAATGAAAGGCCGTATCAATTTGCTTGGGCCTGCAATGGCGATACAAAAAGATTTGATGAGCATTCCTGAAGTGGGAGACAATGATGCTCCGTTTGCAGCAGAACAAAAGGCAATTGCCAATTTTAAAAAAGCAATCCTCATGTGTGCCGGGGCTGCAGCTCAAAAGCTGATGACCAAACTAGAAAATGAGCAGGAGATACTCATGGATATATCGGATATGGTGATAGATACTTTTCAATGTGAAAGTATGCTGCTACGCACAATGAAGATGAGCAGTAACAATAATGAGCTTGCAAGCCTGGCATTGGATATTATCCGTACATTTATCAATGATGCAGCAGACAGGATCAACCATTCAGGGAAAGATGCTATTAACGCATTTGCGGATGGTGATGAGCAAAGAATGATGCTAATGGGATTAAAACGATTCACTAAAGTAGACAACTTTAATACGAAAGATGCCCGCCGCCGCATTACAGACAAACTGCTGGAAAAGC